>URPI01000031.1 GCA_900549705.1 uncultured Eubacteriales bacterium | reverse complement strand
TAAGCCCATGCACCCCGTCAATGTAAAAGCTGCGCTGCACCTCCGGCATAATCAGTGCCACCCCATGCTCCCGGGCATACCGCTCACAGGAGGTATAGCGGGTCCAGCCGGTGCAATTATCCGTCAGGCCATGGAGCAGGTATACTACCCTGGTCTTTTGTAAATTTCCCTCGTCGGGAAGCACTGCCATGAAGCTGGTGGCCATATCCAGTGCTTTGGAAATTACATCCACACGCAATAGTGCCATGGGTTATGCCTCCAATACTTTTGCGATTCTGCCCTCTGCCTTCTGAAGCATGGCGCAGGCGGTGTCAGCATTCACGCCCCGCAGCACCATGACAATGGCCACCTTCGGGCGATAGTCACACTCTTCCAGCGCCTTGGTTGCCTCTGCTTCGGTGCATTCGGCGGCGCTGCATACGATGGTCACACACCGGCGGATGAGCTTTTCATTGGAGGGCTTCACATCCACCATGAGATTGCCGTACACCTTTCCAAGCTTAATCATAGCACCGGTGGAGAGCATATTGAGCACCATTTTCTGCGCCGTGCCGGACTTCATCCGGGTGGAGCCGGTAACCACCTCCGGGCCGGGAGCGGGCGCAATGCCAATATCGGCAAATTGATCCAGCTCGCTGCCCGGGCAGCAGGTGACGGCAACGGTGGGAGCACCCAGCTGCTTTGCATATTCCATACAGCCCCGCACATAAGGGGTGCGTCCGCTGGCAGCAATGCCCACCAGCACGTCCTTCTGGCTGAAGTGGATATTTTTCATATCCTCTACCCCCAGCTCCTTGCTGTCCTCAGCCCCTTCCACGGCCTTGAAGATGGCACCGTAGCCGCCAGCCATCAGCGCCTGAACGGTTTCCGGGTCGGTGGAATAGGTGGGCGGGCACTCCACGGCATCCAGAATGCCCAGCCGCCCGGAGGTTCCCGCACCGCAGTAAATCAGGCGGCCACCGGCAGCCAGCTTTTCGGCAATCACATCCACCGCCTGTGCAATCTTGTCGGTGACTTCCCCCACGGCATCCGCCACCCGATGGTCTTCCCGGTTAATCAGCTTCACCATGTCCAGTGTAGACAGGGTATCGATGTTCATGGTGTTGGGGTTGCGCTGCTCCGTTGCAATTTTCTGTAGCTCTACCATAATCAGATATCCTCCAAGGTCTTTACCAGCTTATACTGCTCTTTGGGAATCATAAAGCACTCGCAGTCCCCTTTCCGCCCCTGAATGCCCCGCAGGCGTTTCAGGTGGGAATAGTATTCCTTATAAGGGAAGGAGGTGGAGTGTACCGCAAACCAGTGGTGGTTAATGGCCTTTTCCCACAGGGAGAAACCGTCCGACACATCCAGGTAAACATATGGCTCAAAGCCGGGGGCATCCTCCCAGTTTTCCGCAAAGTAAAGCTTTTTGGCAAAATGCTTCGGCAGCTCCCGCTGAAAGCCCTCAATGGCGGCATAGAACCAGGCATCCACCACAATCTTGTGGCAGGTGGCATGGTCTTTATGCATACTGTTTTCATGATGGGTGACGATGATATCCGGCTTCACCTTGCGGATAATGTCGCACACCTGAAAGCGCACCTCATCATTATCGGGCAGCAGTCCATCCACATAGTCAAGGACATAGCTCTCGCCCCCCAGCTCCTTTGCAAAGGCCTCTGCCTCCGCAATTTTATTTTTACGATACTGGGCAACATCCGCCCCGGCAGGCGCGCCTTTTTCACCGGCGGTCAGCGCCAGGGTCACAGCCCTGCCCCCATGGACGGCGCAGGTGGCAAGCAGCGCACCGGCGGTCAGCTCGGCATCACCGACGTGGGCTCCGATAGCCAGAATAGTATGTGTTTTCATCATCTCACAGCTCCTTCAGCAGAACGCCAAAGGTTCGCACCACGCGAAACCCGGCGCCCAGATAAATAAACCGGGCGGGATTTTCCTCCCCGGTAAACAGCGACATATATCGGCTTCCTGCCTTTCGTTCCTCCTCCAAGAGTCGATGGAACAGCAGCGTACCCAATCCGTGTCCCTCAAACTGGGGCGCAACGCCCAGCCCTGCAAAGTAGCCCCGTCCGGTGTCCTCCGGGTAAACCGGCCCGGTAAATCCGGCACAGGTGTTTCCCTTCAAAGCCACCAGCAGATTCATACCGGTTCTTCCTGCCGCCGGAATTTCTTCTGACCACATGGGATTGCCCAGAGCATCCACCATCTCCTGCAAGCCCTGGTGTTTGGATGGGTCATAGCGGGCAACCGTATAGCCCTGCTGCGCCATTTTTGCGGTTTTCTCCGCCAGCCAGGTTGGCGCCGTATAGTCAGCCAGGTTCAGATACATGGCGCACTCCCGGGTTGACTCCCGGTAGCCCGCAGACAGCATCCGGTCATGCAGGGGAATATCCAGCGGAATGCCCGGGGCATTGTTGTGCTGGTGGTTTTTGGTGCCCGGGATAATCCAGGGCAGACGGATGGGATTGAAAAAAGTAACGGCGCTGTAAGTTTTCCCCGCCTTCCGAAAGGCGTATTCCAGCGCTTCCAGCAGCAGGCGGCTGTTTTCCGCCGTATCTGCCGCCGCGCTTAAAATCAGGCAGCTGAAATAGCCCCGCACGTCCCCCTTGGGAATATGGCCGCCGGTGCAGCCATTGACAAAGCCGCAGACCGTTCCCCTTTCCTCCATCACGAAGGTATATTCCGGGGAAAAATCCGGGTGGCCGGTGAGAAGCTTATGGAATTTTTCTTGGCTCAAGGGTGCAAAGCCCTGCTTTACCCCCGCCGTATTCCACAGGGAATGCAGCGCATCTTCATCTTCTGTTTTGTAGTTGCGTATCATATTTATTTTTCTATCCTCAATACAGCAGCCCCCACCGGAACAGTGGGGGCTGCGAATCTTGCCGATCAGCCCTTAACGGCACCGATGGTAACGCCTTCCATAAAATACTTTTGCAGTGCAAAGAACAGCACGAACATGGGCAGTGCGGAAATGGTTGCACCGGCCATCATGGGGGCAAACAAGGTTTCGTTGGCGAACTTAAACTGCTTCAGGCCAACCTGAATGGTGTACATGGCCGGATTGTTGGTCACCAGGAAGGGCCAGAAGAAATCGTTCCAGCTGGACATGAAGGTGTTGATTGCCATGACGGCCAGCACCGTCTTTGCCAGGGGAAGAATGATTTTTACAAAAATCTGGAACTGGTTGCAGCCCTCAATCTTGGCGCTTTCAATCAGCGGGGTGGGCAGGCCGGTGAAGAACTGCTTGCACAGGAAAATGTTGTAGGCAGTACACATACCCGGCAGAATCATAGCCCAATAGGTGTTGGTCAGGGAGAATTTGCGCACCATCAGGATGTACAGGGGAACCTGGGTCACCTGATAAGGGATCATCATTGCCACCAGAATCATGGCAAACAGGAAGCTGCTGCCCTTGAACTTAATCTTTGCAAAGGCATAGCCCGCCATGGAGGCAAAGATAACGTTGCCCACCACCACACAGGAGGCCACAATACAGCTGTTGATAATCCAGCGCAGGGAATATTGGTTGAAGTCGAAGAACGCCTGGAAGGATTCCAGGGTGAACCGGGACGGGAGGATGGTGCGCATATTGCCCGCCGTGGACACATTGGGGCCGAAGGCCGACAGAATCATATAGCAGATGGGGAACAGCGTTGCCGCCGCCAGAACCGTCAGCACAATGGCAAGGATGGTGTTGCGCAGGTAGCGCACCTTCACATTGTCCAGGTGCTGGGAATAGAGACCGGTTGTTGCCATACTCCGCCTCCTTAATACTCAACGTCCACGCCCATCACCTTGAACTGGAACAGGGACATGATGGCGATGGCAATGGCAAGCAGAATGGCCTGAGCGCAGGCAAGGCCGTACTTACCGTAAACAAATGCGTTGTTGTAAATCAACAGACCAATCATGGTGGTGGAATTGTCCGGGCCGCCGCCGGTCATCATGTAGGCATTCATGAACACCTGGAAGGAGCCAATCACACCGGTGATGAGCAAGAACAGCGTGGTGGGCTTCACCAGCGGCCAGACAATGAACCGCACCTTCTGGAAGAAGGTAGCGCCGTCCAGCTCGGCTGCCTCAAAATAGCTGTTGTCAATGCCCAGGAGCGCTGCAATGTATGTGATAACCCGGACACCGTGGCTGGAAAGCAGCGCCATGATAATCAGGGAAAGCATCGAGGTTTTGGTGGACGAAAGCCAGTTCTGGGCAGGGATACCAAAGAAGCCCAGCAAGCGGTTGAAAATGCCGTCGGGAGAGGAATCGTACAGCCACAGCCACACCACGCTCAGCGCCACGCCGGAGGCAATGCCGGGCAGATAATACATGGCCTTAAAGATGGATTGCAGCTTTTTCTGGAAAGGCAGAATCATCACTGCAATGGCAAAGGACAGCAGCAGCGACAGGGGCACCACAATCACAGTGTAAAGAACCGTATTGAACACGGCCTTGTAGAACAGGTTGAACTTGGAATATTTCAGGGTTTCCACATAGTTCTGGAAGCCGATAAATTCAGAGCCGAAGGGCTTGTATTTAAAGAAGCTGGTGTAAATTGCATTGCAGACGGGATACAGGGTGAATACGCCGAAGATAATCATTGCAGCCGCAATAAAAACATATCCCCACTTGTCGTCACTGGTCAGTCTCAGGGCGCGGCGGGCAGGCCGTTTCTCTTTTGTCGTGTTCATTATCTACCTCCTGGGGATAAAATACCCACCCCACCAAGGTGGGGTGGGCAATGTATTTTACTTAGGGAAGTGCCTTAGCCGATTTTGCCGGAAACGCAGTTGTCAGCGCCGAAGGCAGCCTGAGCAGCCTCAACGATGTGGTCGTAAGCGTCCTGCGCGGTGATTTCACCGGCCAGCAGAGCCTGGAACTTCGGAACAATCTGCTCGTCCATCAGCTTCTTGGCAGTGGCGGTCATCTCGGTGGTAACACCCTCGGGAGGAGCCTGAACCATGGCGATGCAGCGGGTAGCGGTGTCCAGGTTGTCGGCATCGCGGCCCTCGGGCAGAACCACGGCATCCCGGCCGGTCTGGCACACAGGAGTCAGGTACAGGTCGTTCATGCACTCAGCAATGCGCTCGCCGGAGCAGATGTAGTCCATGAACAGGAGCACGTTCTTCAGGTGCTCATCAGTGGTGTTCTTGTTGCGCATGGCAATCAGGCCGTCCACGGTGCCGTAGCAGGATTCCTGGCAGCCGTCCATGGTGGGCACGGGCAGGAATGCGTAGTCCATCTTCAGGGAGTTCTCAACAGCGGTGCCATCGTTGGCTTCCAGAGCGGCGTTGTTCTTCTTGAAGTTATTCTCGAACAGAGGCATCGCCTTGCCGAAGATCATGGCGTTGCCGGTCTGGCACATGACCATACGCTGGCCGGCTTCCACGCCGTAGTTGGGCATATAACCGGACTTGGTCATTTCCTCAACGGCTTTCAGCAGGGTGAGCATATTCTCGGAGGTGAAAGCGTACTTCAGGTCGGGGGTAAAGGTATTGCTCAGGCCTGCACCGGAGCCGAAGATGTACAGCATATCGGAAGCGGTAACGCCCAGGTTTGCAAACACGAAGCCATAGGTGCCATCCTTGGTGCCCTTCTTGATGACATCCAGGAACTCCTCGTAGGTCCAGCCTTCCTTCTGAATCTTGGCAACGTCAATGCCCAGCTCTTCCATCATGGTCTTGTTGGCACCGATGGACTGAATGGTCAGGTACAGGGGCAGGCCGTAGGTGGTGCCTTCCAGAGACAGATACTTCAGAGCAGACTCGTCGTAGTCAGCCAGGCGGCCATCTTCCATGTACTTTGCGATGTCAATGGCAACACCCATTTCTACGAAAGTACCCAGTGCATTAGAGGAAATTTCAGCGATGTCAGGTGCCTCACCGGCCTGTGCCATGGTGGACAGCTTGTCGTTGTGGTCGCCCCAGGAAGTCTCGATGATTTCCACGGTGAGGTTGGGGTACAGGGCATGGAAATCGTCAGCCCAGGTTTTCAGGTTGGACAGATAATTGCCGGTGACAGGGGGTGCCATGATGACAATCTTGTCTTCCGCTCCCGTGGTCTCTGCGCTGACACCCATGGCGAACAGCCCCAGAACCATCACGCTGGCCAGCAGCAATGCGATGAACTTCTTCATTGATATTTCCTCCTGATATTTCGTATTTGTCAGCGGATTGAAAGGAGTTATCCCCCACAAATCCCTTGACTCTGGGTTCATTATAGTTCGTTTTGTATTTTGTGTCAAGTATTTTGTGAATCAGAGAAATAATGTTTCATGTGCTGATTGGAATTCCCCTGTTTTGTCTGAATTGATGAAACTTTTCTCAAACTCTTTCTTTGAAAATATGCTTTTTGCACAAATTTCGACAATCGTTTTTGTGAAGTTAGCGGATGGCCTTTCTCTCCCAGAACCGTTACAATGAAGGAAACGAAAGGCGGGAATCAGTATGAGCAGTGCATTGTTGCGGCTTCGGGAAAGCTCCGAGCGTTTTTCCAGCACCGAGCGGGGCGTAGCCGAGCGGATTTTATCGGATCCACAGATGGTGGTTGACCTCAGCATTCACGAACTGGCACAGAAAACCTTCTCCTCCCCTTCTACCGTTGTGCGGATGTGCAGCCACACCGGCTTTTCCGGGTATAAGGAATTTCGCCGCGCCGTCACGTTGGAGCTTGCCCAGCGGGAGCAGACCCGGCGCACCGAGCAGCAAGACATCCAACACTCCGATTCCCTGGAGCAGATTATCGACAAAATCACCTATGCCAACATTCTCTCCCTGGAAGAAACCCGGGATTTGATGGATCTGAAGGTGCTGCATGAGAGCGTCCGGCTGCTGCAGCGAGCCGGCGTTATCTATCTGTTCGGGCTGGGCGCTTCCCTGTGCGCCGCCAAGGATGCCTATCTGAAATTCATGCGGCTGGGGAAGCTGTGCGTCATCAACGAGGATTGGCATGCCCAGCTGGTGCAGTCCTTTAATGCCACGGCAGCGGATGCGGCGCTGGTGTTTTCCTACTCCGGCGTTACTGCCGAAATGGTGGAGTGTATGCGGAATCTGAAAAAGAACGGCACCGCCATCATCGCCATCACCCGCTGTGTGCAGACCCCGGTGTATGAGTTGGCGGACTACCGGCTGTACACGGCGGCCAACGAATCGCTGTTTCGCAGCGGCGCCATGTCCTCCCGGATGTCCCAGCTCAACGTGGTGGACATTCTGTTCACTGCCTTTGCAAACAGTGACTATGCCCATTCCCTGGAGCAGCTGTCCAAAACCCACATCGCCAAGTCCGAGAAGCACGAAAGCCGCACAAATAAAGAGGCGGCAGCCAGATAAATGGCCACCGCTTCCTGTTTTTCAAGCTTTTCAGCTTGCCGATTACATCAATTATTACAATAACAGCAGAATCCTGCGAAAACAAAATGGATGCCTCCCTCTAAATTCAGGGAAGCATCCATGATGTGAAACCTATTGTTCAATTAAAATAACGGTGTCCAGAAAACTGGGTACATATCACTTCTGATGTATCAGTTCTGCTGTTCTATGACTCTTTCCAAAAGCGAAAGACAAATTGCCGCTGCCGTTCCGGCGGCTTCAATTTGCAAATCGTTTTCCGCAGAAGCATCGAACAGGACTTTTCCGGAAGCAGGAAATTCTTCGTCCGGCAGCCACAAATTGAGCTTTATCGGAATATGGGGCAGAAAGGAAAACAAAAAAGACAAATCAGATTTTTCATGCAGTTCCGTTCCCCCCAGCTTCGCAGCGGCTTCCCGGATTGCCTGCGGGTCATGCAGACCAATCCGGCTGATCATGCGGTCATTATCCCGGTCAAAGCTTGTCCCCTTTGCCAAGCCGCCGGAGTGAAATTCGCTCAGGGCAAGGAATTTCCCGATGAGTGCAGTTCCTTTTGTATTTGCCAGATACTGCAAAATTGTCAGCTCGTGCCACATTTCCAGCACCGGAGAAATCTGACATTCCGGCCAACTGATCCGAATAGTGATTCCTAAGGTTTCTGCGTCAAATGTCCTTCCATCCCAGCACAGTCCGGTCAGTACGGAAAGCTGGACAGGATCTGCGCCTTCCAATTTCTGTCTGGCGGCGGAACGCATCAATTCAAACTGCCTGTTATTCTCCATCCTGCAAAAACTCCTGTAAACCTGCCCGAATGAACCGATCAATGGTCTGTTGTACGTTGTGCCAGTCCCGGCACTTGTTCTGAAGCATCAGCCGGTTAATGGTCAGACAGCCGTGAATCTGGAAATAGAAAATACTCTCTGCCTGTTCAAAGGTCAAATCGCTGTGCTGCATCAGATAACTGATAAAGTCTTCCTTGCTTTTGCCCGCCAGTTGTTTTATGATCCTTTCCGAGACAGTCTCATCCATAAAAAGAGGCCAAAGCGCTTCATTCTCCTGTACCTTCTGGCAAAACGGATAGGTACAGGTTTCTTTTTGGGGACACAGTACATGACCTATGGTCTGGCTCACATCCGAGAAAGATTCCGTTAAAATGTCGTCCAGCACATCATCTACATCAAAATAGTGGATGTAAAAGGTTCCTCGGTTGATGTCTGCCAGACGGCAAAGCTCCGTCACGGTAATTTTGGAATAGGGCTTGATTCGCAGAAGCCCCATCAGAGCCTCCCGAATGACACTGCGCGTATACTTCGTCCGGCGATCTTTGGTATTGATTTCTTTTCGCTGCAAAATATGACACCTTCCTCAACAGATTTCGGAAACTGTTTCGTTTCTGCACAGCTTCCAGAATCTGATTATTGTTTATCTCATGACAATCAGTATAATGATATTGAAACGAAAAGTCAACAGTATGTCTACCAATTAACAACATGAGGAGGAAATTATGGCGAAGATTATTGCTGTAGCCGGAAAGGGCGGTGTCGGAAAAACCACGCTGACCGGTCTGATGATTCAATATCTGTGTGAGAACGGCAAAACACCCATTCTTGCGGTAGATGCGGATGCCAATTCCAATCTGAACGAGGTGTTGGGTGTGGAAGCGCCGCCCACCCTGGGAGAAATCCGGGAGGAAATCGAACGGGCAGGAATGGCACTCCATTCTCCCATCCCTGCGGGCATGACCAAGGGTGACTACCTGCAAATGCGGCTGGAGGATGCCATCACAGAGGAAAAGGATTTTGACCTGATGGTCATGGGCCGCACCCAGGGCCAGGGCTGCTATTGCTTTGTGAATGGATTGGTGCAGACCCAAATTCAGCGTCTGCAAGCCAACTACCCTTATCTTGTGGTGGATAACGAAGCGGGCATGGAGCATATTAGCCGTGGCCTGCTTCCCACCATGGATGTGGCAATTCTGGTCAGCGATTGCTCCCGCCGGGGCGTTCAGGCGGCGGGACGGATTGCAGCGCTGATGCAGGAGCTGAACTTCAAGCCCAAGCAGGTAGGATTGATCGTAAACCGTGCGCCGGATGGCAAGCTGGATGCCGGCACCATGGACGAAATTCAGAAGCAAGGGCTGCACTTGTTTGGTGTCGTACCTCAGAGCGATGAGGTCTATCGCTATGACTGCGACGGAAAACCCACGGTTCAGCTGCCGAAGGATTCCCCTGTCCGGACGGCATTGGTGCGCATTTTACAGAACATCGGGCTGTAAAGGAAAAAGAGCAAATTTCCCGGCGGCATTTTCCGCCTGCGATTTAACGGAGATTGCAGAAATTATTTTAGGTGTTATGAAAGAGAAAGGAGTACAGAAATGATTCCCTGTCAGGAAGCCAGAAATGCCATCACAATTCTGGAAGTGGAATGTCCGCAATGCGGAAATGTCGTTGAGGTGTTTGTCAAGGACGGTGTTGTCTGCACCGATTCGGTCTGCACCGAATGCGGCAATATCATTGAGCAGTCCACACCCATTGGAGATATGAAATGCGATTAACCGGAATTCAGCAATTTCTGAAAGAGCGTCACCTTCCCTTTCAATACTGGGAGGATGACGACTGCGGCAGTATTGAATTTGACCATCGTGGGCTTCACTATCATATTTGGGAATTTCCCGAACCAGAGCGTGGCGCACAGAGCAATGTTCGCATTGCGGGTCGCAGTGAGGAGTTTGGCGATAATTACGAAGAAGCGATTTTAGAGATTCTCAAGACATGGGAGGAATTTTTATGAAAATAACCGTATGCGGCAAGGGTGGCTGCGGAAAAAGCACCGTGACGACGCTCCTTGCAAAAGAATTGGCGCGCATGGGAAAAAAGGTGCTGGTAGTGGACTCCGATGAATCCAATTTCGGTCTGCACCGTCAGTTGGGTGTCGAGCTGCCCAGAGATTTCACCGAATATTTTGGCGGCAAGGATAAAGCCTTCAAAACCATGATGACCTCCGGTATTCTGGACGCTATGAAGCTTTCTGCCTTTGCCAAGAAGTTTTTCTCCGAAGATTTCACCATGGCAGATATCCCAGAGGAATATTACAGTGAAAAAGACGGCGTAAAGCTCATGTCCAGCGGAAAGATTCACAAAGCCAATGAGGGCTGTGCCTGTACCATGAACAGCATTCTGGAGCAGTTTGTTGCTCATCTGACCCTCGGGGAGGATGAAATTGCGCTGCTGGATATGGAAGCCGGTGTGGAGCATTTTGGAAGGGGGACGGATAACTCCGTGGACGGCATTCTGATGATTGTAGACCCATCCTTTGAATCCCTGCGGCTGTCTGCCAAAATTGCAGATTTAAGCACGAGCATCGGCAAGCCCATCTGGTTCTGCCTGAATAAGATAACTGAAGAAACTGCGCAGATGATGGAAGCGGAAGTCGGTAAACATGGGGCTATTATTGGCAGAATACCGCTGAATCACGATATCGGTCTTGCAGGTCTCACTGGTACAGAGCTTCAAATGACAATTGCTCCAGTCCGTGAAATGGCTCAGTTTTTGAGCCATGACCAGAAGATATAGTTCTTGATTCTATCTAAGTAAGCGCTCAACAACCACCCGCCTCATACATAATTCCCCTTTTCCTGCAAATACTTCTACCGTGAAAACACAGCCTACAAACGCTTCAAAGGAGACAGACGTATGAAAGCCACAGGCATTGTCAGACGGGTGGACGATTTGGGCAGAATTGTCATCCCCAAGGAAATCAGAAGAACACTGCGCATCCGGGAGGGCGACCCGTTGGAGATTTACACAGAGAAGGACGGCGGGGTGATTTTTCGGAAATACTCCCCCATGGGGGATTTACAGGAATTTGCCGCCCAGATGTGCCAATCCATTGTTTCTTCCACCGGGCACATTGCGGCGGTGGCGGATCGGGACAGCATCATTGCCCTCCACGGTGCGCCCAAGCGGGAGCTGATGGACAAACCCAACTCTCCCGGGCTGGAAAAAATCATGGAGCAGCGGAAAAACTATCTGTACCAAACCGGGGATTCCCCCATTTTACCGGCGGAGGGGGCGGACAAGTATCATCTGGGGGCGGCAGCACCCATACTCTCCCAGGGGGATTTGATGGGCTGCGTGCTGCTCCTGCTGGGGGAGAACGATGCTCCCCTGTCGGATGCCGACCGGACACTGGCCTGCACCGCTGCCAGCTTTTTGGGGATGCAGTTAGAGAGTTAAGCAAAGAGGAGTTGCAGTCCGCAGCTCCTCTTATTTTTGTATTTTATTCTAACGGGCACACCACGGCCAGCAGCGTCCCCCCTCCGTTTTGCGCCATACCGTTCAACCGTGTGCTTCCTGAAATCCGCGGCTTCGGGCGGATGCTATCCGCCCCTACCGTTATGTTCTCTGGTAAACGCAGCTATCCGACACGCGCTCCACCAGTCCCTTGGGAATCTCCTGATATTCAAACAGGGAGAATTGCCAATCGGCGCAGGTGTCCAGATAGCAGAAAATCTGGTGCAGCACATCCCGCTGCACTTCCTGGCTGGTTTCTGGCCGGAACTGAATCACAAAGGCGCTGGTAAAGAACGTGTCCGTGATGGTTTTATGCACCAGGTAAATCCGGTCGATGGAATCCCGGGAAACCGCCTGAATGTGGCTGAGAATATCTTCCAGCATTCCCTCCGGCAGATGCTCGGTGCTGAGGTTGTCCTTCCGGGTCAGCCGCCCTGTCTCGCTGAATTCATCCCGCTGGCGCTGGGCAAGTTCCAGCGCCTTCTCCCGGTAGGTGTCCAGCTCCTGCTGCATCCCGGTCAGGGTGCAGAACGTCCCAATCACGTCCAGCGCACTGTCAATGGAATTGTTGTTCAGCTTGATGGCGGTGTACAGGTCTTGCAGACCATCGGCATCATACCGGCGTAGCCGCCAAGCGCCCCGAATGAAGTAGGCATAAGCAGCGGCAATGGGCTGCAACTGATCAATGGCACGATTACACAGGGCAATGCCATCGCTGTTGCGCCCCAGCAAATGCAGCGCATTCACCACATCGGCGTACTCCTCCGCCACCACCGGGCAGCCGGCAGCTTCCCAGTTTTCCACATCCTTTTTCGGTTCCAGGTATTGCGTGCGGTGGTTCTCCTCAAAATTCAGCCGGGTAAATGCCGTCAGCTGCTCATCCATATAAACAATCGCTTTTTCGCACTCCGCCCCATAGTCCCCTTGGGCGGGGAACGCGACCTCCGGCAGCTCCTTCAGCCCCAACGCCTGGATTCTGCTCCAAATGGTGGGGTAGGTGGCGTTCCGGGCCTCAATCTCCCGCTTGGTCAGGTCGTTCCAGTCCGCCTTGCGGGCTGGCAGCACCTTTTGGAAGTCCGCCAGCTGCTCCCGAATCACATCCTCCTGCACGGATTCATAGGCGGGCTTTCCGTCCTTTGCCTCCGCTTCCCAGAGATACAGGTCAAAATATTTCAGCTTCAGCAACGAGGATGCAGCCGCCTCCGGCAGCTTCGCCATGGCGCTATCCGCTGCCTGTTCCGTACTGATGGAGGCGGCGTATTGATAAAGCTCGAAGTTCGTTTCATAGGCTTCGTCCGACCATGTGTAAAACGCCCCGCTGAGGAGGGAGAAGGTAGCGGAGCTTCTTCCTCGCCGCAGGAAATCCCAATAATTTGTCGCCTGGATTTCCCCCTTGTTGTCCGGGGAAACGTGGGAAAATTCATGCAGCAGCAGGGCATGAAGCTCCTGCTGGGTCAGCAGCCGCAGAACCGGTGCGCCCAGGCTGACCACCGCCGTCTGGTTCAGGAGGCTGATAAAGGCAGTATTGTCCGGCCTGACTTGCAGCACTACTGCGCCCGTCCAGCCGGTTTCCTGAGCGGCCTGCTTTGCCACCCCATAGAGCCGGGGATATTCCTGCTCCGGCAGAATATTCTGCAAATCCGCCAACTCTGCCTTGGCTGCCCGGATGGGCAGCTGCTGGCTGGAAACCAGAATCAGCAGCACAGAAATGGCGTAGCTCACCTTGCTGCCCGTGCAGCCGAAGCAGACACCCAGTACGATGCCAAGGAGCAGCAGCACCAGGGCATAGGCATTGGTTCCCCGCCGGATGTTACACAGCAGCCGCAGTTTCTCCGCCGCCGTCCGGCTTGCCTGCTCCCGATGGGACAGGAGAAATTCCGACATCTGCTTGGCATCCATCTGCTGATAGCGCCGCCGGAAGCGTTGAAGCCCCCAAACATTGACTGCAATCGCCGCAATCACCAAAGCCCAGCAAATGTCCCCGATGCCCTTAAAAAGCGACAGCAGCTCCACGCTGCTGTGTTCCCGGAGACGGATGCCCGGCAGCGCCAGCAGCACCGGAATCCCCAGTGCAGCAGCATAGGTAAACAGATTCCACGCAAAGCGCATTCTGTTCGCCCGGGTGGGCTTCGGCTGCTCCGCCCCGTCTGATGGCTGCTCCATCTTGCCCAGTTTCAGCGCAATAAAAATGGTCATCAGCTCCGCAAGAATCAATCCCACCATCACCCAGTGGTCCCGGGTGTTCATTTCACTGATTTCCCGTCCGCCGGTCAGCGCCACCGCCAGGAAAATCCAGGCAAACATGGCAATCAGGCAGACAACCAGGACGATAGTCGGTTTCTTTTTCATCATGTTCTCCCTTTCTTGTGGTTCTTTTTTTGACGGTTTTATCATCGCATTCCTGGTGTCCAATAAAACGGACACAAACGGCATTCACACACGCTGTAGGGGCGCGGCAGGATTGCGGCGGCAGAGCCGCCGACAGGCGGATGCATCCGCCCCTACAAACGCGCGATTACGCGCAATACAGCTTTGGGAACCGTTTCCGATCCATGGGGTACACCAGGGCATACAACGCAATGATTGCAATGCCAAAGCCGATGAAGCTCAGCCACAGCAGCCGGTAATTTCCGTCCGCCGCCATAAGCACAAAGCTGATGGAATACTGGGTGACGGACTGGACGATGGACTGCATCACGCTGCTCAGTCCGCCGATGCGCCCCCGGTGGGAGGCGGGAATCCGGCGGGAGGCATAGGGATTGTAGCCCAGCACCGTGACCACTTCCCCCAGGGTGTATACAAACATCCCCACAAACAGCAGCCACTGGGCGCTGCCGTTCATAAACAGCACCATGCCGCACAGAAACAGCGCCATCCCCAAAATGGCCTTGGGAATTTCGGTGAGCTTCCGCAGCGCCATGGTCAGAATGGGAGTAAAGAGAATCACCACGAAGCCATTGAAGGAATTGAGGTAGCCGTAAACAGCCGCACCGTGCTGCCCCATCTGCTCCTTGAGCTGCAAGGGCAGCAGGATGCCAACGGTATTGTTGGTCATGGAAGCAAGGCAGCCAATCAGCAGCACAAACAGCACCGCCCTGCGCTGCCCCAGCACCTGCAAAACAGAGACGGATTCCGGCAGGGGCTTTTCGTATTCCCCATAGCTTTGAGCGGTTTGTGCATTCTCCCGAATGGCGTTTTCCGGCTTTACAAAGAAGAAAATCAGCACGGTGGACACGAAAATGGTGAGGCCGTTGATGAGAAACGCCAGATTGGTGTGGTTCTGGAACAGGATGCCCCCCAGGCTGGCACCGAACACAAAGCCCAGGTTGAAGCCCAGGTAAGACAGGGAGAAGGCCTTTTCCCGCTGGGCGGTGGTGGAATAGTCCGCCGTCAGAGCATCATAGGCGGGGCGTTCCAATGTCTGAAACAGGGAGTAGAGGAACACCAGCACCGCCGTGTGATAGCCGATGGGCAGCAAAAAGGCCAGCAGACTCATGGAAACCGTTAAAATATCGAACACAATGATGACGTTCTTTCGCTGAAATTTGTCCGCCAGCTTGCCGCCCAGCAGCGCCACCGGCAGGGAGACCAGTCCCGCCGTGGCAATCAGCAGGGTGGCCGTCCCGTCGCTGAACCCCAGCTTGGTGGTGAGTAAAAAGGTAAGCATCGGCCAGACAAAAGAGCCCATAGCCGTCACCAGGCGGCCAATAAAAAGGATATAAATCTCCGATTTCAACCCGCCGTATTGGGTGATTAGTTTTTTCATACGTCAGAATATTCCTCTTTCTTTTTTCGTCTATGGTAGCACACCCAGCCCCCAAAAGCAACAGAGCCGTGATCGTTTTCGCTCACGGCTCTGTGGTTTATTCGTTTGTGGTGTAGAGATTGCCGCCTGCTCTGGCAGCCCCTTCAATCTTGCCGCAACGGATTTCGCCACCGGCAGAGGCATTGCCGCCGATATCTCCGGCGCATTCAATGCTGTCACCGGCCTTTGCATTCGCGCCGATATTGCCGCAGGTGACGCTGTCACCGGCGGTAACACTGCCCTTCACATCGCCGCAGGTCACGCCATCCCCGGCTTTTACATCGCCGCTCACGTCCCCGCAGGTGACACCGTCCCCGGCTTTTACATCGCCCCCAATCGCCGTTCCGGGGCAGTACACCGAGAATGCCGACTTGACATCCTCCACCGCCCCCTGAAAATTCAGCTGCACCTTTTCCAGCGCCTGACTGTGGTGCGGCAGCTCCTGCGCTTCCAGGAGCCTGCGTCCCAGGAAGCAAACCGCCCGCAGGCTGTTGTCATCCTCCCAGGGTAACGATGCCACGGCGCACAGCGCTGTTTTTTCTGCCTGGGTTCTTCCAAACAGTGCATCCAGCGTGATGCCGAACAAATCCGCTAACTGCGGCAGCTGCATAATATCCGGGCAGCACTGGTCACTTTCCCATTTGGAAACGGCCTGATTACTGATTCCCAATCTTTGCGCCAGGGTCTCCTGGGTCATCCCGTTTTCCCGGCGAAGCTGGGAAATCCGCTGGCCAAAATAAATCTGTTTCATAGAAGAAAACCGCCTTTTCTTATTTTTCGAGCGCTCATGACTACAGCATAGACGATCCCGCGTCAAAATGCAAGTATTTCGTGGTTGGAGTATTTTCCAACTTCCAGTTGGGGGCGGCAGTGCGCCCCGTAAAACGGACACGCCCTGTAGGGGCGGATAGAATCCGCCCGGGCGGCAGTGCCGCCGGACAATAACGCACAGGGCTTGTACCAATACAT
>URPI01000030.1 GCA_900549705.1 uncultured Eubacteriales bacterium | reverse complement strand
AAGAGACGCATCGCCGTTGGCTGTTCATAAATTATTAGTCAGGACAGTCTACTACAGTTGGCGTGTGCCGTCCGACGGCGCGACTGTTTGACATTTCATCGGAATATCTGTAAAATGTGGAAATAGAAAGAGAGGTGGCATCTGAAATGCTTGTTTATCTGGCGGTGATTGATGAACCGGCGCAAAAGACAAAATTTGAGACGGTCTATCACCAGTATCGGGGGCTTATGTACTACGTTGCCTACCGGATTTTGAACAATCCTTCGGATGCCGAGGACGCCGTGCATGACGCATTCATCAAAATTGCGGAAAATATGAAAAAAATTTCTGATCCGGTGTGTCCAAAAACCCAGAGCTACGTCGTTACCATTGTTGAAAACAAAGCAATCGACCTGTACCGGCGCAAGCAGCGCCGGGGTGTCCTGCCCCTGGAGGAGACGGAGGAGCTGTCCGTCAGCCCCCAGGAGCCAATGGGTCTGGCGGAGTGCATTCTGAAATTGCCGCCCAACTACCGGCAGGTTATCCTGCTGAAATACCACCAGGGATTCAGCTGTGGGGAGATTGCGGCAATGCTGGGCATCACCCTGTCCGCCGCCCAGAAGCTGGACCAGCGCGCCAAGGAAAAGCTGCGGCAGATTGCCGAAAAGGAGGGAATTTTGTGATGAACGAGGAAGAATTATCCCGGGCAGCAGCCCGGGCAGCAGAGCTGCTGAACGAAGCCCTGCCAAGACCGGAGGACTGCAACCACACATTTTCTCCCCGCTTCCGGCGGAAGATGCGGCACCTGTTGTTCCGGCAGCAGCATCCCGGGCTGATGCGGTGTGTGCAGAGTGCGGCAGTTCTCTTTCTGACCTTGACGGTGCTGTTCGGCTCTCTGCTGGCGGTCAGCTCCGAGGCACGGGAGTTTGTGTCCGGGTGGGTGAAAACGAAAACTGAAACAGTGTATCATATTTACTACGAAGGAAATCCATCCCAGGGGGATTCTTCCGCCGAGTATGTGTTGGGCTGGATGCCGGATGGATATACACTTTTTGAAACTGTTGAGCTTCCCGGACAACAAATATATACCTATGTGGATGCAGACAAGAAATGGCTCTTGAGCTTTTCTTATTCCGCAGATTCAAGTGACGCAGATATTTTTCTGCTAAATCCCGACTGTGCAGAAAAAGAAGTAACGGTCAATGGAATACCGGCAACGCTATATATCCCGTTCAACGATGACTCCCCTGCCCTTGTCTGGGAAGACCGAGAAAAAGGGGTATTGTTTATTCTCGATGCCCACGTCAGTGAAGATGTGCTCATCAAAATGGCTGAAAATATTGTTGAAAAAAATAATTAAAAAAATTTTTCAATCCGGTGTCCAAAATCGACAGGCTTCGTCGTTATAAAGGGCATACAGGAAAAAGGAGATGCACCATCAATCCCCTGTCAACCATCCGCCAATATACAATTTATTTGAAAAAGGAGTGTTCTGTATGAAAAAATTCGCTTCCATGCTCCTCGCAATTTCCCTCATGTTCACCCTGGCGATTCCCAGTTTTGCAGCGGAAAGCACCGCTTCCGAAAATCTTTTGGAAAATGTCACCCTTGAACTGGTGAATGGAATTCTGCGGGAAGACGTTTCCGATACCCGCGCCATTTTCAAGATGGGGGAAGAAACAATCGGCGGCATTGAAATCCTCGATATTGCCGGGCAGCGTGAAACGCTCCCCTATGAAGATGACTATAAGAATCTGGCTGAAAACGTAACCAAGCTGGTGCGGGAGGGAAACTTCGATTGCTCCGTAAACAAGGCAACCGGTATGTCCGATGTGGAGGTGCAGATAAAATTCTGGGATGACGGTCAATGCTTTGTGCATTATTTCTTCTTCGGAGAAACCGCTGTATACGACATCTGGGCGGATTATGACGTTCTGGACGGGCAGGACATGATTCACGTTCTGAAAACCCTCCACTCCCCGGATATTATCAATCCCCAGGATGAAAACCCCGTCAATCAGGATGTGCCCATTCTAAACCTGCGGATTGATCTGCCCAAGGGAATCCAGCGGATGCCCACCACCAAAACCCGACTGCTGTTTTATAACGTTCCCACGCCGGAGGAATGTGTCACCGGTGAAAAGGTAGTGGGCGGCGTTGAGGCTGTGGCCGATGGATCCGACCTGACAGCCCTGGAAGTTACCCTCGCAGACCTGGGGCGGGAGTATCTGGGCAGCAAGTATGAACCCGCCGCACAGGAGTTCCGCAGCGGTGCGGTTGCCAAGCTCACATTAACCAGCCCGGAAGACAAGCTGGTGTGCTATGTTGTGCAGGTGGAGCAGGATGCCTACGCCGTATGGGCCAGTACCGCAGCGATTGCTGAGGATGATATTCTGAAAATCGCAGAAAGTTGCAGCTACTAATCACACGCACTCTGTAGGGGCGACGAGCAGTCGACCCGGCACACAAGCACCCCGAAGGGGCGCTTTGTGCTGCGGGCGGATTCTATCCGCCCCTACAGGGCGTGTGCAAACCGGTTTGGCGTGCAACACCGTCACCGGGCGGGTTAGGGAACTACCGTATCGGTATAATCCCCGCAGCGTCGTTGTCCGGCGGCACTGCCGCTGCGATTGATTTTTTCACTCCTGGGTGGTATACTGGAGGAAAATCCAAAACAGGAGGAAGTTTTCATGAAGGTTCTGATGCTCAACGGCAGTCCTCGGAAGGACGGCAATACATCCATTGCCCTGCGGGAAATGACGCAGGTGTTCGCCCAGGAGGGCATTGAATGCGAAACCATTCAGGTGGGGCAAAAGGACGTGCGCGGCTGCATTGCCTGCAACCAGTGCGCCAAAACCGGCAAATGCGTGTTTGACGACATTGTAAACGAGGTTGCCCTCAAATTCCAGGAGGCCGACGGCCTGGTGGTGGCCTCTCCGGTGTACTACGCTTCTGCCAACCCCACGCTGGTAGCGCTGCTTAACCGACTGTTTCACAGCACTCGTTTCGATAAGACCATGAAGGTGGGAGCCAGTGTGGTCTGCGCCCGCCGGGGCGGCTGCTCTGCCACCTTTGATGAGCTGAACAAATTCTTCACCATCGCCGGGATGCCCATTGCGTCCAGCATTTACTGGAACAGCATCCATGGCTGCCTCCCCGGCGAAGCGGAGCTGGACGAGGAGGGCAAGCTCACCATGCGCACCCTGGCGCGGAATATGAGCTTCTTAATAAAGTCCATCGCCCTGGGGAAAGAAGCCTATGGCTTGCCTGCCCAGGAACAACGTGTGGCAACCAATTTCATTCGATAAGACGGAAACCCCGGGTGGATTTCAAAGAAGGAATCCACCCGGGGTTTTGCTGTGTCATTTTTATTCTTTTGCCGCAATGCCGATTTTCTCACCCAGATGCACCACGGTTTCGTTATCGGCGGCGGTATTCTTTGCAATGTCCTCATCGATCACCGCCGCGCCCTTTTGCAGCAGCACAATCACCGTGGAGCCGCCAAACTCAAACCGCCCCTTCTCTGCGCCCCGCTGCACCCGGGCGGGAGAAGGGTTGTTGACGATTCTGCCCACCATGGCTGCCCCCACCTCCATTTGCAGCAACGTGCCGAAATGGTCGCTTTCCAGCAGCGCATATTCCCGGGTGTTCTCCCGGTAGATGGGATAGCGGCTGGCGGCAGCAGGGTTGACGGTGTGGTACACGCCGGGGATGCGGGTTTCCTCCCCCATTCTGCCGGAGTCAATATAGGCATAGCGGTGGTAGTCCCCAACGGTCAGGCGAAACAGCAGCAGCGTCCCGCCCAGGAATTTTTCCGCCAACTCCCTGCTGTTCAGCAGCCCCTCCAGCGTGTACGCCGTGCCCTTGACCCAGAAGCGGGAATCCGCCCCAATTTCAAAGGCGGTGAGCTTTGCATCACAGGGGGCAATCAGATGGTTCGGCACTTCGTCAATGGGGCGCTTGCCGGGCTTGAGATGCCGGGTGAAGAAATCGTTGAAGCTGCAAAAGCGCCGCGCCTCAAAGTCCTCCATGGAAATGCGGTTATTGCGGATGAAGGGCTTCACCGCAACGGCGGAAATCCGCCTGTCCAGCAGCCAACCGGCGGCATGGCTCACCCAGGGGCGAATCATCACACCCACCAGCACCCGCCCAAGCCGGGTGCCGTACATCCATTCCAGCATTCTGTCCTGCCCATCGTCGCCGGGGACGGGGTTCCCCTTCCGGTCAATCCAGCTCATCTGTAGCGCACCAGCAGAATCAGCAGCGGGGCAATCACCGCCGCTCCCATGGCAATGAACTTCCACAGCACCGGCTTCTTCACCTTGAAATCCAGAATATACAGGAAACCGAACAGCGCAACCGCCAGCCGCAGCACCCACAGATGCCAGGCAGCGGGCGCAATGCGATAGCCCAGGTACACCGCAGGGGTCATGATGTCCAGGCACACCACCGGCAGGCCGCGATAGTCGCCCTTGGTGCCCAGCTCTGCCTGGACGGCCAGGGTATTGAAATAGCCCAGACGGATGACGCAGCACAGGCAGTAAGCCCCCAGCAGCATCAAATCCAGGGGCTTTTCCATGCCCAGCTTATAAAACAGGGTGGCAGGACAGATGCCAAAGGAAATCAGGTCGCACAGGGAGTCAATCTGGATGCCGAAAAGCATCTCGCCCTTGGTGCGGTTTTTCTTTGCCCGCGCCACAATTCCGTCAAAGGTATCGCATACCAGGGCAACCGCCATGCATAAAATTGCATTGATGTATAATCCCTGAATGGACATTCCGATGCCCAGCAGTCCGGCCAGCGCCCCCATATAAGTCAAAATCACCGTATAGTCATAAAAACCAATCATCTTTTCACCGTTTCCTCACAATCCGCTGTTACAGAATTTGAACTAGATATTAACACAAAAATCGACAGAAAGCAAGAACATTAAGAAAATCCTTATAAAAACGTAAGAATTTACCGTTCCAGCCTCCAAAAAAGTTTTTTCTCCGCCGTTGAAGAAAAAACGCGGCACGATGGTCATATCCGTTGACACCCTGAAGCGGAATGTGGTATACTGTTGGGGTAAGTCTGCTCAGAAAGGAGCTGATGTGGATGAAAAGCAAAAACCGCAGAAAAATTTTCAGCGCAGTTTTTTATCTTGCGGTTTTGTCGGTAACGCTCTACTATGTATTTAACGATAAAAACCTGGGGGAAATCCTCAGCCTTTTGTCCGAAGCGAACCTGGGGGATGTGGCCATTGCGGTATGTGCAGTGGTGGCCTTTATTCTGGGGGAATCCGTGGTGCTCCGCTATCTGCTGGGCAAATTAGGGGCAAAGGTAAGCTTTGGGCATTGCTCCCTTTTTTCCTTTATCGGATTTTTCTACAGCGCCATTACGCCCTCCGCCTCCGGCGGCCAGCCCATGCAGGTGCTGTATATGCGGCGGGACGGCATTCCCGCAGGCGTATCCACGGTGGTGCTGGCCATTGTCACCATCACCTATAAGATGGTGCTGGTGCTGATTGGTCTTGCTGTAATGCTCCTCCGCCCTCCGGCGGTAATGGCCTGCCTGCAAGGCGTGGAGGGGGTTATTTACCTTGGAATGGCGCTCAACGTGGTGGCAATCAGTCTGCTGCTCATGGCGGTGTTTCTGCCGGGTCCGCTGGAAAAATGCGTTGAATGGGTGCTGCGGATGATTCAGAAGATACGCCCCTTCCGCAATCCCCAACAAGTAGCGCAGCGGGTCAACGGAAGCCTGAGCCAGTATCGGGGCACAGCTTCCTTCTTCAAAAAGGAGCCATTGGTGATTCTGGTGGTGTTCCTCATCACCTTTGTGCAGCGGTTCTGCCTGTTCAGTGTGGTGTGGTTTACATACCGGGCCTTTGGATTAACCGGTCAGAATCCCGTGACGGTGTCTTTGCTTTACGGCATGATTTCCGTGGCGGTGGATATGCTTCCTCTGCCCGGCGGAATGGGCATCAGCGAAACGCTGTTCTCCTCCATTTTCCTGCCCATCTTCGGGGCGGAGCTGGTGCTGCCGGGGATGATTCTGTGCCGGGGCATCAGCTATTACACCCAGCTGCTGATCAGCGCCATCATGACCGTGGCGGCGCACCTTGTTTTCCGCAAAAAGGACAGCAAATAATTATCGTCTTCCATGTTCTGCCAGGCAGAACCATCATAATTTTTTAAATACACAGGAGGATTATCCAATGAAATACGGCTTTGGTGTTGATTTGGGCGGTACCACTGTCAAAATCGCCTACTTTGACGAAACGGGCAATATGCTTGACAAATGGGAGATTCCCACGGTTACCGATAATGGCGGCAGCCAGATTCTTCCAGACATTGCAGCCTCCATCGCCCAGTATCGGACGGTCAAAGGCATTGCTGAGGAGGATTTGCTGGGCATCGGCATCGGTGTCCCCGGTCCCGTGGACAGCAAGGGCAACATCAACCGCTGCGTAAACCTGGGCTGGGGCGTGTTCAACATCACAAAGACATTGTCCGACCTGACCGGCCTGCCCGTGGCTGCCGGCAATGATGCCAACGTGGCAGCACTGGGCGAATTCTGGAAGGGCGGCGGCAAGGGCTGCCGCAACATGGTGTTCGTCACCCTGGGAACCGGTGTCGGCGGCGGTATCGTCATTGAAGGCAAGCTCCTGCACGGTGCTCACGGTGCCGGCGCGGAGATTGGCCACATGGTACTCAACCGCAATGAGACGGCGATGTGCAACTGCGGCAAGCGGGGCTGCGTGGAGCAGTATTGCTCTGCCACCGGCATTGTCCGCATGGCAAAGCAGGAGCTGGAAGCCAGCAGCGATCCCTCTGCGCTGCGTGATGCAGAACAGCTTAGCTGTAAGGATATTTTTGATGCCGGCAGGCAGGGCGACCAGCTGGCGCTGAAGGTGCTGGATCAATACTATGCCTATATGGGCGAATTTCTTGCCAACGTCTGCGCCGTCGTTAATCCCGAGTGCGTGGTCATTGGCGGCGGTGTCAGCAAGGCAGGCTCGGTGCTGCTGGACGGCATCAAGCCCTATTTCATGAAGTATGTGTTCCACGCCGCTTCCGACGTTACCTTTGCCCTGGCCTCTTTGGGCAATGATGCCGGTGCTTACGGCGCGTTCAAGCTGGCTATGGATGCCTTCGCAAAGTAAAATTTTCCCCTCAAGGCCGCCGGTTTCCCCGGCGGCTTTTTAGTGACGCTGCCGTGTCCGCAGTCGGCTCCGGCCTTCAAAATTGGGGACGGCTGCAAAATCGCACTCGCCATGTAGGGGAGGCTCTTAGCCTCCCGAAGTGTACGCAACTGAGCTGTTCGATGAATGGTGAAACGTGTGTAGGGGTCGCCAACCTGGCGACCCGGCACAAGCACCCCGAAGGGGCGCTTTGCACTGCGGGCGGCTTCGAGCCGCCCCTACGGGTGCGGTGAAAACCGAGGGCTGGCGGGTCGCCTGATAGGCGACCCCTACCGGAGCGTATGCGTTCATCCGGGTGCTACCGAAAATTCTTATGTTTCGGGCATCTGTAGCCACCCCTACAGTTACGCTGCATATGCTCATAAAAAAAGATTGACGAATCAAAAAATTTGCCATATGATAGATGCTGTGGAGGAATCGAAAAATCGTTGTTTCTTCCTGTTGAAAATGAAATTCCAAAGGAGAATTTTACATGACCAGCTTTATGAATGCAGACTTCCTGCTGAAAACAGAAACCGCCAAGAAGCTCTATCATGAGCACGCGGAAAAAATGCCCATCATTGACTATCACTGCCATATTAACCCCCAGGAAATTTACGAGGACAAGCGCTACAACTCCATCACCGAGGTGTGGCTGGGCGGCGACCACTATAAGTGGCGTGCCATGCGCTCCTGCGGCGTGGCTGAAAAGTACATCACCGGCGACGCTACCCCCGCCGAAAAGTTCCAGAAATGGGGCGAGACCATGCCCAACCTCATTGGCAACCCTCTCTACCACTGGACCCATCTGGAGCTTCAGCGCTACTTCGGCATCACCGAGCCGCTGAACGGCGACAACGCCATGGAAATCTACGAAAAGTGCAACGCCATTCTGGCACAGCCCGAGATGTCCGCCCGGGGCATCATCAAGAAGTCCGGCGTTCAGCTCATCTGCACCACCGACGACCCGGCGGACGACCTGCACTGGCATGAGCTGCTGGATGCCGACCCCACCGCCCCCGCTGTGGTGCTGCCCGCTTTCCGCCCCGACAAGGCCATGCGCGCCGACAAGCCCACCTTCCCCGCTTATGTTGCCCAGCTGGAAAAGGTGGTGGGCTACCCCATCAACACCGTGGCGGATATGCGCAAGGCGCTGGTGGAGCGCATTCACTACTTCAACGACCGCCGCTGCCGGGTGGCTGACCACGGCCTGGACTTCTGCTTCTGCGTAGAGGCCACCGAGGAGCAGCTGGATAGCATCTTCGCCCGTGCCAAGAACGGCGAAGCCATCACCCAGAACGAGCAGCTGGCTTATCATACCGCGCTGCTGATGACCGTGAACAAGGAGTACAGCCGCCTGAACTGGGTCAGCCAGTTCCATTTTGCCTGCCTGCGGGATAACTCCGTCAAGATGTTCGCCAAGATTGGCGCAGACACCGGCTACGATTCCATCAACGACCAGCCCAATGCCGCCAGCCTTTCCAAGCTGCTGGGCAAGCTGGAAGCCGAGGATGCTCTGCCCAAGACCATTCTCTACTCCCTGAACCCCTCCGACAACGGTGTGATTGGCTCGCTGATTGGTGCATTCCAGACCAATGCTTCCATCCCCGGCAAGATTCAGCAGGGTTCCGCCTGGTGGTTCAACGACAACAAGCCCGGCATGGAGGCACAGATGATCAGCCTCATGAGCCTGGGTGCCATGGGCACCTTCAACGGTATGCTCACCGACTCCCGCTCCTTCCTGAGCTACACCCGCCACGAGTATTTCCGCCGGATTCTGTGCAACCTCTTTGGTCAGCTGGTGGAAGATGGCGAGTACCCCAACGACATGAAGACCCTGGGCAAGATGGTGGAGAACATCAGCTACTACAACACCCTCCACTACTTCCGCTTCGACGAACTGCTTCAGGCATAATCACCTATAACACCATGAGCCGCCCCGATTTTGGGGCGGCTCAACTTGCAGAGGTACACAATGAATTGCGATTGTCACATTCACATGGTTCTGGACGGTCAGGACTGGAAAGCTGCCATTGCCGCCCATCGGGAAGCCCCCAACGATGCCATCATCCGCATGAACCTCCGGCGCTGGCAAGCAGCCGGTGTTACCTATCTGCGGGAGGGCGGCGACCGCTGGGGCGTAGGTGCCAGAGCCAGGGAGCTGGCACCGGAATACGGCATCCGGCTGGTAACGCCCCTGTCCCCCCTGTACAAAGCGGGGCACTATGGCAGCTTCATCGGAACCGCCTTTGAAACGCCCCGGCAGTATGCTGCCCTGGTGGAGAAACAGAAGAAAGACGGGGCGGATTTTATTAAGATTATGATTTCCGGGCTGATGGATTTTGACCGCTTCGGTGTTCTCACCCAGGAGGGGCTGGAACCGGCGCTGATTCAGGAGCTGGTTCACATCGCTCATGAGGAGGGGCTTGCCGTCATGGCTCACGCCAACGGGGCACGCACCGTCCGGGCGGCTGCCCGGGCGGGGGTGGACTCTGTGGAGCACGGTGCTTATCTGGACGAGGAGGCGCTGCACGCCATGCAGGAAAATGGAACCGTGTGGGTGCCCACCCTGTCTACCATTGGAAATCTGCGGGGCAAGGGGCGGTTTCAGGAACAGGCGGTGGCGCAGATTTTCCAGTCCGCCGCCGAAAATGTCCGCCGCTTTGCTGCCCTGGGCGGGCTGCTTGCTCCCGGCTCCGATGCCGGTGCCTGGGTGGTTCCCCACGGAAGCCTGAGCGAATATCAGCTGCTGCGGGATGTTCTGGGCGAAAATGCCGAAGATATTCTGAAAAAGGGCGCGGATAAAATCAAAGCGGTGTTTTAATCGTGCCGGGTCTGCCCCGTGCGAAGGGATGCGCACTGGCTGCACAGCGCCGCCGGAACGCCATCACCGCTGGCCTATTCACAATTTATTTACGGAAATTCCCAATTTGGGGCTTGCTTTTTTCCGAAATGTGCGCTATTATATGTTAGCACTCAAAGATAAGGAGTGCTAAAGATGTAGATAATTGCAAGTCTTTCCGGCTTGCAGTCTTCCAATATGATATTGACGGAGGAATTGTTATGAAACTCAAACCCATGGCAGACAACGTTCTGCTCAAGCAGCACGAAGCCAGCGAGACCACTGTTTCCGGCATCATCCTGGCCAGCACCAACAAGGAAAAGCCCGCCATCTATGAGGTTGTTTCCGTCGGCCCCGGCACCAAGGACGTGACCATGACCGTCAACCCCGGCGATAAGGTTGTTGTCGGCAAGTACACCGGCAGCGAAGTGACCATCGACAAGGTGGATTATAAGTTTGTCAAGCAGGATGACATCCTGGCTGTTGTTACCGACTAAGGAGGTTTTTTACCATGTCTAAGATGATTGTTTACGGCGAAGAAGCCCGCAAGAAGCTGCAATCCGGTATTGACCAGCTGGCTGATACCGTTAAGGTTACCATTGGCCCCAAGGGCAGAAACGTTGTCCTGGGCAAGAAGTACGGCGCTCCCCTCATCACCAACGACGGCGTGACCATCGCCAAGGAAGTGGAGCTGGAAGACCCCTTCGAGAACATGGGCGCACAGCTCATCCGCGAGGTTGCCACCAAGACCAACGACGTTGCCGGTGACGGCACCACCACCGCTACCCTGCTGGCACAGGCCATCACCCGTGAGGGTCTGAAGAACCTGTCCGCCGGTGCAAATCCCATGGTCATGCGCAAGGGCATCGAGAAGGCCGTTGCTGCCGCCGTGGAGGCCATCAAGGCCAATTCCGTGCCTGTCAGCGGCTCTGAGGACATTGCCCGGGTTGGCACTGTCTCCTCCGGTGACGAGTCCATCGGCAAGCTGATTGCCGAGGCCATGGAGAAGGTTGGCACCGAGGGCATCATCACCATCGAAGAAAGCAAGACCGCCGAGACCGGTCTGGAAGTGGTCGAGGGTATGCAGTTCGACCGGGGCTATATCTCCCCCTACATGGTCACCGACACCGACAAGATGGTTGCCGTGCTGGATGACGCTTACCTGCTGATTACCGACAAGAAGATTGCTTCCATTCAGGATTTGCTGCCCGTGCTGGAGCCCATTGTCAAGGCCGGCCGGAAGCTCATCATCATTGCTGAGGATGTGGAAGGCGACGCTCTGGCAACGCTGCTGGTCAACCGCCTCCAGGGCCGCTTCAATGTGGTCTGCGTCAAGGCTCCCGGCTTTGGCGACCGCCGCAAGGAGATGCTCCAGGACATCGCTGTTCTCACCGGCGGCACCGTGATTTCCAGCCAGCTGAACATGGAGCTGGCAGATGCCACCTTGCAGGATTTGGGTCACTGCCGTCAGGTGGTCGTCACCAAGGACACCACTACCATTGTGGACGGTGACGGCGCTCCCGCCGATGTGGAAGCCCGCGCCCACATGATTCGTTCCGCCATTGCCACCACCACCTCTGACTATGACCGTGAGAAGCTCCAGGAGCGTCTGGCAAAGCTCAGCGGCGGCGTGGCTGTCATCAAGGTTGGCGCTCAGACCGAGGTTGCCATGAAGGAGCAGAAGCTGAGAGTGGAAGATGCACTGAACGCCACCCGCGCCGCTGTGGAAGAAGGCATCGTGGCTGGCGGCGGCACCGCTCAGGTCAATGCCATCCCCGCTGTTGAGAAGCTGGTTGCCACCCTGCACGGCGACGAAAAGACCGGTGCCCGCATTATCGCCACCGCCCTTCAGGCACCTGTCCGCCAGATTGCCGAGAACGCCGGTGTGGACGGCTCCGTGGTTTACGAGAAGATTCGTTCCTCCGGCAAGACCGGCTACGGCTACAACGCCTACACCGAGGAGTATGTGGACATGATTCCCGCCGGTATCGTTGACCCCACCAAGGTCACCCGTTCCAGCCTGGAAAATGCCGCTTCCATCGCTTCCTGCGTGCTGACCACCGAGAGCCTGGTGGTGGATAAGCCCGACCCCGCCGGTGACGCTGCTGCTGCCGCTGCCGCTCAGGCCGGTGGTATGTACTAAGCCATAAAAACCAGATGATTTTGAGGGACACCCTGCGGGGTGTCCCTTTTTTGTACGCTTATGACTCCCCCGCGCCCTGTAGGGGCGGATATAAGCAAGCACTCGGTTAAATGGCACCAGCTTCCGCGATTGCCCCTTGGCTTCCCCCGGGGGGAAGCTGGCAAAAGCACCGGCTCTTCGGAACCGGCGCTTTTGACTGATGAGGGGTGACGCAGGTTCGATATCGGAACAGGTGCGATAAACAGCACCTGCCCTGTAGGGGCGGAGCATCCGCCCGCAACGTTGAGCAACGATAGCACCCGGTTGAATGGTGAAAGCTGACTGAGGGGTTGTCTTCGCAGCGGCGTGGTGTCAGCCCATCCGACGCGGCTGCGCCGCCCATCTAATGACATTGTACGTTCATCCAGGTGCAATGCTGATTTTCAGCTGTCGCCACCCCTCATCAGTCTTTTTACCAATCGGTTCCGAAGCGCCGATTGGTAAAAATCCAGCTTCCCCCCAGGGGAAGCCAAGGGGTGGTAGTCGGCGGCTTTTCCCATTCAACCGGGTGCTGTCGGCATCCGGGGTTACGGGCGTATGCGAAGCGCCGTGAAATAACTTGCCTAATGCAGCTCCATATATTATAATAGAACAAAACGTGAAGATACGGAGGGGAAGCCGATGGAATTTAAGATTCTTGCGGTGGGCGACGTGGTGGGCGCACCGGGTATGGAGCGTATCCGCCGCCATCTGCGGCAGCTGAAAAAAGACACAAGGGCAGATTTTGTGGTGGTCAACGGCGAAAATGCCAGTGTGGTGGGCATCACCCCTGACCAGGCGGAGGACATCCTGGATGCCGGGGCGGATGTGATAACCCTGGGAAACCACAGCTTTGCCAAGCGGGAAATCACCGATTACCTGGATGAATCCTCCCGCATTCTGCGTCCGGCGAACTATGCCCCCCAGGTGCCGGGGCGGGGCTGGGGCGTATATGAAACCAGGTTTGGCGATGTCGCCGTGATTGACCTGATTGGCCGGTGCAACATGGACTACGGCCCGGACAATCCCTTTTTGATGGCAGAAAAGCTGCTGGGACAGGTAACGGCCAAATTCATCCTGGTGGAAATCCACGCCGAAGCCACCTCCGAAAAGCTGGCCATGGGCTATATGCTGGACGGCAAGGTCAGCGCCGTGTGGGGCACGCACACCCATGTGCCCACAGCGGACTGCCGGGTTCTGCCCCAGGGAACAGGATATGTGACGGATTTGGGCATGACCGGCCCCAAGGAATCCATTCTTGGCATCCGCCCCGACCTGTCCATTGCCCGATTCCGGGGGGACCTGCCCCAGCGCTACCGCTGGGCAGAAGGCGCAACCAAGCTGGAAGGAGCGCTGTTCACCCTGGACAGCCAGTCCGGCAAATGCCTACGGGCGGAAAGGGTTGACCAATGGGACTGAGAATACTCCACACCGCCGATTGGCACCTGGATTCCCCCCTCCGCTCCCTCCCGGAAGAAGCCGCCGCCTCTGTGCGGGCATCCCTGGAGCGGCTGCCCCGGCTGATTGCAGAGGTATGCCGCCGGGAGGCGTGCGACATGATGCTGCTGGCAGGCGATATTTTTGACAATCCGCAGCCCGCCCGCAGCACGGTGGAAACTCTGAAAAGCGCCCTGGCACAATGCGGCGTACCGGTGTTTATTTCTCCGGGTAACCACGACTATTGCAGCAGCGACAGCCCGTGGCTGACGGAGCACTGGCCGAAAAATGTCCATATCTTCACCGGCAGCCTCAGCTATGCGGATGTGGAAGCCCTGAACTGCCGGGTCTACGGCGCGGGCTACAAAAGCATGGACTGCCAGGGGCTTCTGGAGGGCTTCCGGGCGGAGGGCAACGCCCGCTGGTGTGTGGGCGTGCTCCACGGAGACCCCATGAACCTCACCTCTCCCTGCTGTCCGGTGTCGGCAGCGCAGGTGCGGGAATCGGGGCTTGACTACCTCGCCATGGGACACATCCACGCAAAAGGCTCCTATCGCGCCGGGACGGTGTGCGCCTGGCCAGGCTGCCCTATGGGGCGGGGCTGGGACGAAACCGGCGAAAAGGGCGTTTACATTGTGGAGCTGGAAGAAGCTGCCTCCCTGCGTTTTCTCCCCCTGGGTCTGCCGCAATTCCACAGCGAAACCGCCGTCATTCGGACGGATGCACTCTCCGCCCTGGAGGCCGTGCTTCCGGCCGCCTCCAGCCCGGACTTTTTCCGGGTGACCCTGACGGGCAGCGGCAGTGTGCAGATTCCCAAATTGCAGCGGCAATATGCCCACCTGGGCTATCTGCTGTTGCAGGACGAAACCCGGGAAAGCCGGAATCTGTGGGACTGGGCAGGAGAGGACAGCCTGCGGGGGCTGTATTTTCAAAAGCTGCAAGCCCTGAGCCGTGAGGAGAAAACGAGCGACATTGCTTCGTTGGCAGCGGCAATCTCCATGACGCTGCTGGATGGACGGGAGGTGGAGCTGCCATGATACTGGAATCCATGACCGCTACCTTCGGCAAGCTGGAAGGCCAGACCCTGACCTTCCACCCGGGGCTGAACGTGATTCCCGCCCCCAACGAATGGGGAAAAAGCACCTGGTGCGCCTTTCTTCTGGCCATGCTCTATGGCATCGATACCAAATCCCGCAGTACCCAGAATGCCCTCTCGGACAAGGAACACTACGCCCCTTGGTCGGGCAGCCCCATGTCCGGCAAAATAGAGCTGATTTGGAACGACCGCCGCATCACCATTGAACGCACCAGCCGAGGGCGCATTCCTCTGGGGGAATTTCGGGCATATGAGACGGAATCCGGTCTTTCCGTGCCGGAGCTTACCGCCTCCAACTGCGGACAGCAGCTTTTGGGGGTGGAGCGCAGTGTGTTCCGCCGGGCAGGCTTCATCCGTCTGAGTGATTTGCCGGTGACGGCGGACGAAGACCTGCGCCGCCGCCTCAATGCCCTGGTCACCACCGGGGATGAGAGCGGCGAGGCCGTGAAGCTGCAAAAGAGCCTGAAAGAGCTGAAAAACCGCATTTGCCGCAAGCCCGGCGGACAGCTCCCCCAGCTGATGGAACAGCAGACCAGATTGGAAGAAGCGTTGGAGGACATACAGGAAAAGCAGCGCGCACACGAAAACCTCCGGCACCAGCTGCGGGAAAATGCCGCCGAGCAAGCGCTTTTGCGTACCCACCGGGCAGCGCTGGAATACCGGGACGTTCAGCGGGATTGGAGCCGGGTGCAGAATGCCGAAGCAGCCGCAAAAGCGGCGCAGCAGGAAGCCAGCCGGCAGGAAGCCGCTTGCAACGCCCTCCCCACCCGGCAGGAGGCACAGGCAAAGCAAGCGTCGCTGGAACAGCTGCGAAAGGAGCTTTACGACTTCCAGCAGTGGCAGCAGTCCCAGCCCATACCGCCGGTGCAGCCGGAGCGCAGACCTTGCTTTGCGGGGCTGTCCGCCGAGGAAACGCGGCGGATGGTAGAGGCGGATACGGCACTTTTGCAGACAAAAGGCCACAGTCTGATTCCTCTTTGCATCATGGCGCTGGCCGCCGCTGTGTGCGGCGTGATGCTGTTTTTGGGGCAGCGGCTCCCGGCCATTCTTTCCGGCGCAGTATTCGGAATTTCCGCCGTCTGCACCCTGGTGCTGTTTGGTTTGCAAGGTCGAAAGAAGCGGACGCTGCTGGCAAAATATGGCTCACTGCAACCGGCACAGTGGCAGAAGTGGGCAGAGGATGACATTGCCGCCATGATTGACTACCGGGTGCAGAATAATGCCTATCGGGAAGCAGCCGAGCAGCAAAAGCAGCGGCGGCAGGAAATAAAGCAGCTGGTCACCCAGGTATGCGGGGATGAAAACCCAGAGCAGTGCCGGGCGCACTGGGCATCCATTCTGGACAGCTGGCAATCGCTGGATGATGCCCGGGAGCGGGCAAAGCAGACGAAGGAGCAGTATGAAACCCTGAAAGCCATGGCGCGCCCCCTTCCCAAAAAGCCGGAAAACGACACCTGCACCGAAACCGAGGCAGAAACCGAAGCCCAGCTGAACCGGTTGCAGGAGCAGGAAAAAAAGCTGCAAGAAGCAGACAACAAGCTTCTGGGGCTTTTGGAATCCATGGGGGACGAAGAACACCTCCGGCGGAAGCAAATGCAGCAGGAGGCGCAAGCCAAGGAGCTATACCGGTATGTGGAGGCCATCGACCTGGCACAAAAGACATTGGAAGAAGCCTCCAGCCAGCTGCAGCGCCGCTTTGCCCCCCGGATTTCCCAGCTGGGGCAGCAGTATCTCCGCCGCCTGACCCTGGGAAGGTATGACCGGCTGATGCTCAACGACAATCTGACACTGCGCTGCGGCAGTACCGACGAACTCACCCTGCGCGATCCCCTGTGGCGCAGCGAGGGAACCACCGACCAGCTGTATCTTGCCCTCCGTCTGGCAGTCGCCCAGGAGCTGACCCCGGATGCTCCCCTGATTCTGGATGACGCTTTCGTGCGCTTTGACAACCCCCGGCTG
>URPI01000029.1 GCA_900549705.1 uncultured Eubacteriales bacterium | reverse complement strand
ATGGTCCGACAGGTGTGGTGAATACACGGAACTGATACTCGCTTGCAGGTTTTACTTTTTTGACCATCATCCGCTGATTTGGATTTGCATCCCGGCGGCACTGCTCATCTACTTTGTTTATGTCTCCCTGGGCTGGAACCTGTGGGTTTCCGTGTCCGACTGGGGCGACGGAATGCTGGAAGCCAGCTATGGCTGGGGCGGCTTCGGCAACTATGCAAAAATGTTCACCAGTCCCAATTTCTGGCCGGCACTGCGCAACACCCTGCTGCTGTTCTGCCTGATTCCCCTGTGCCTGCTGCTGGGTCTCGGCCTGGCGCTGCTGATGGATCAGGGATTGCGGGGAACCGCTGTGTTCCGCACCCTGATTTTGCTGCCCTTTGCTCTGTCCTTCGTGGTCACGGGTACGGTATGGGCGTATATGTATCGCCCCACCGGCGGCGTGCTCAATTCCTTTTTGAGCATTCTGGGCGTGGATGTGGCGGCTGCCATGAAAAACGGCCACTTGATGTGGGCATCGTCCAATAAGACCATCATGCTGTCCATCATCATTGCTATGGTATGGCAATTTTCCGGCTATGTGGCGGTTATCTTCCTGGCAGCCATCAAGAATGTGCCTACCAACATCCTCAATGCCGCCAAGCTGGACGGCGCGTATATGCCCCGGATTTACATGAAGCTCATCATTCCCCAGCTCAAGGGTGCCATGGGCAGCTGCATTACCATTCTTGCCATGTATGCCTTGCGCTCCTTCGATTTCATCGTTTCCCTGGTGGGCTACACCACCTCGTCAGCATGGACGCTGCCCATCTGGATGTACAACGAAGCATTCCAGAGCAATAATTTTGCCTATTCCGCTGCAATCAGCTGCTTCCTGCTGGCGCTGGTGCTGGTGCTGATTCTGCCGCTGACCTATTGGACAAACAGGAGGTCTTGATTATGCCGGATAATATGAGCATTGAGCGCACCAAGGCTGCCCAGCAGGCGCAGACGGTGCGGATTAAACCCAGGTGGCATACCACGGTGCTGCACATCGTGTACTATGCCATTATGGCAGCCTTTTTGATCTTTTATATGCTGCCCTTCTGGGGAACCATCATGACCTCCTTTAAGACCAACAGCGAGGTGATGACCTCCACCCCCATCACCCCGCCTACCACCTGGACACTGGAGGGCTATGCCAGCGCCATGGAGGAGCTGGGCGTACCCCTGCTGACATCCTTGGTTGTCACCCTGCTGGGTGCTGCCGGATCGGTGTTTTTGGGTTCCATCTGTGCCTACGCATTGAGCAAGTGGAAGTTCCGTTTCAACAATGTGTTTTTCATTGCCCTGGTGGCGGCAACCTATCTGCCCTTCCAGGCCATCCTCATCCCGCTGCTGCAAACCGTCAATGCCCTGGATTTGTACGATAACATCTGGGGACTGGTGATGGTTCATGCGGTGTTTGGTATGCCCATGTGTACCGTGATGATGCGGGGCTACTACGCCGATGTGCCCGATGCCCTCATTAAGCAGGCGATGATTGACGGCAACGGCGTGTGGCAGATTTACCGCAAGATTGTGGTGCCCAATACCCGCATTGCCACCATTACCGTGTTTGTGTTCCAGTGTACGTCCATCTGGAATGAAATGTTGTTCGCCCTGGTGCTGGGCGGCTACGATTCCAAGCCCGCTACCATTGCCCTGAACGAGCTGGCGGGCACCATGGCTGCCGAGTTCAACGTGCAGATGGCAGGCTCCCTGATTCTGGCGCTGCCGGTGCTGGTGCTGTACATCTTCATGGGAAAATACCTGATTTCCGGGCAGATGAGCGGCGCTGTGACCGCATCCTAAACAAAAAAAGGAGAGACGGATTTATGAATGCAACTCTGAAAAAGCTGACCGCCCTGTCTGTGGCGGCAATCCTGAGCCTTTCCGCCCTGCCTGCTCATGCAGAGGACACCCTTCAGCAGCCGGAACTGGTGGCACGGGTGAAAAACATCATCGAAGCGGACGGCTATTCCTTCAAAGACCTCAATGACAACGGTGTGCTCGACCCCTATGAAGACTGGCGGCTCTCCGCCCAGGAGCGCACCGAAGACCTGCTCAGCCAGATGACCCCGGAGCAGAAGGCCGCCCAGATGGTGCACTTGACCTTGGTTAGTAAGAAAGACGGCTGGTTCTCCAACAGCAATGTGGGCTTCGCCTTGATTTATGAATATGCCTTTGACTCCGCAGCCGATGCCGCCCAGCGCACCAATGAAATTCAGGAGTTGAGCGAGGCCAGCGAGCTGGGCATCCCCGTGGTGTTCTCCATGGATACCGAGGCGGGCGCTGCCTTCGTCAGCGACGCTACCTTCCTGCCGGACGAGGTGAACCAGGGCGCTGCCAATGATGCGGCGCTGGTGGCGCAGCTGAACACGGTGCTGAAGGAGGAGCTGAAGGCGGTGGGCATCCGCATGGCGCTGTCGCCGGATGCCGACCTGATCACCGACCCCCGCTGGGGACGCAACCAGGAATGCTACAGCGAGGACACCGAGGTGGTGCAGCGCTTGATTGCGGCTGCCGTCCAGGCTCTCCAGGGCGGTGCAGAGCTGTCCGGTGATTCCGTGATTGCCACCATCAAGCATTTTCCCGGCGCAGGCGCACAGACCGGCGGCGTGGACGGAACGCCCCTGACCATTCAGGAGGATTCCCTGGAGCTGCATCTGGCGGGCTTCAAGGCCGGCATTGCAGCGGGCGCTGCCGCCGTGATGCCCTATGGCTATTCCACCGTTCCCATGCTGGGCGGCGATGCCGTGGATAATTCTGCCGACCAGTCCGCCGTGGTCATGACAGACCTGCTGCGGGGACAGCTGGGCTACACCGGCATCATTCAGACCGATTGGGGTCTGAACTTTGTGGGTGCAACCAACGCAGGTGCCGACATTCTGGGCGGCATGGGCGTTCGCTCCAGCACACAGCTGGTGGACGAGGTGGACGAGGAGCGGCTCACCGATGCCTGCCGCCGGATTCTGAATGCCAAGTTCCAGCTGGGCATCTTTGAGAACCCCTATGTGGACGAGGATGCCGTGTATGACCATGTAGGCACGGCGGAACACAAGGCCGTTGCCAAGGAAGCGGCAGCCCGCTCCTTCACCCTGGTGAAATATGACAATGCCGCGCCGCTGACCGGGCAGAAGATTGTGGTTGCCGGTTCTCTGGCGCAGAATATCCGTGCGCTGAACAGCGGCTGGACGGCCAAGGAGCCGATTGAGATAACCGGCACCACCATCCTGGATGCCCTGACGGCCAAGGCCGGCGCAGACAATGTGACCTATGTTGAAACCGCCGCCGATGTTCCTGCCGACCTGAGCGGCACCACCGCCATTGTGGTAGTGGGCGAAAAGAGCGGCACCCATGACCCGGAGTGGACGGCGGCAAGCCTGGAATTCCCTCAGGAGCAGACGGAGCTGGTGCAGGCGCTGAAGGCTGCGGGAGCCAATGTGGTCAGCGTTGTGATTATGAACCGTGCCTATGTGCTGACACCCATCAGTGACGCTTCCGACAGCGTGCTGCTGGTCTACCGCCCCGGTATTACCTGCGGTGCAGAGGCAGTGGCGGATGCCCTGTTTGGCGAAACCGCCATCACCGGCAAGCTGCCCTTCCAGATTCCCGCCGACATGGAGCAGGTTTTGAATCAGCGGGAGGATATGCCCAAGGATATTGAAAATCCCCTGTATGACTATGGCTTCGGAATTGAGACGGAGTCCTTCGGTGCATAACACCGGAAAGAGAGGAATGGGAAAATGGCTTCGATTACCATCAAGGATATGAGCGTATCCTATAACAAAGGAAAATCCTATGTGCTGGACAAACTGAACCTGGAAATCAAGGACGGCGAGTTCTGCGTGTTCCTGGGTCCTTCCGGCTGCGGCAAGTCCACTGCCATGCACTGTATCGCCGGACTGCTCCACCCCATGAACGGAGAAATCCGCTTCGGGGATGCCGTGATGACCGCTGCGGGCGGCAAGGGGAAGGACAAAACCTTTGTTCCGCCCCAGGAGCGGAACATTGCAATGGTGTTTCAGGAGTATGCCCTGTACCCCAACATGACCGTGCGGGAAAATATGTCCTTCGCCCTGAAAACCAAAAAGGCACCCAGGGAGGAAATTGACAAGCGGGTAGATTACATGGCAAAAATGCTCTCCATCGAGCAGCTGCTGGATCGCAAGCCCGCCGAGCTTTCCGGCGGTCAGCGGCAGCGGGTGGCGCTGGGACGCGCCCTGGTGCGTGACCCCCAGGTGTTCCTGCTGGATGAGCCGCTGGGCAACCTGGATGCCAAGCTGCGGGATCAGGTGCGCTATGAGCTGAAAAAGATTCAGGAGAAGCTGGGCATCACCACCATCTACGTCACCCACGACCAGACCGAGGCCATGACCATGGCAGACCACATTGTACTCATGCGGGATGGTCACATTATGCAGCAGGGAACCCCCAACGACCTGTATGACCATCCGGCCAATGAGTTCGTTGCAGGATTTCTGGGCACGCCCCAGATTAACATTTTCCCCTGCACCGTCAAGGGGGATGTGCTGGACGGCGGCTCCTTCCAGCTGAAAATCCCGGAGCATCTGAAAAAATGCCTGGCTTCCTACGCCGGGAAAAAGGTTGACCTGGGCATCCGCCCCTCCGATTTTGAACTGACCGGTGACAGCGCCAATGCCATCCGCGCCCATGTGGATTCCATCGAACCTCTGGGTGATGCTTACCTGATTTACGTTCGGGTGGGCGAAAAGGTGGTCGTGTTCAAGTACGCCGGGGAAACCGCACCCAAGGAGCAGGAGCTGCTGCTGACTCCCAATATGGCGAAGCTCCATTTGTTTGACCCGGAGACCGAAAAGCGCATCAACGAATAAAAGCCATTTTAACATCCCGGAGTCGGGCTTTCCCGGCTCCGGGATGTTGACAGTATATCCAAAACTTGCTACACTTTTAGTGATACTGCTGTTCAGAAACCGGTTTGTACCCTACAGATAACGTGTGCGTTCATCTGGACGCTATCGAAAATTCTACAGTCACAAAATAAAGAAGGAGGACACACGGATGAAAGGAAAGCTTGTTTTGGCGGCGCTTGCCGCAGTGCTTTTGACCCTTCCCTGCAATGCGGTCAGCTGGACGGGAACGGAATGGAATGGCGATAGTTCCGGTGCGGTGGGGGAGCGCAGCTGTGACATTGTGTCCATCGGCCGGGAGCCTGCCAGAACCGATTCCATTCCCTATGGGGATTTTCAGTCGGCAGTGCGGGCGGCGCAGGACTATGACAAATCCCTGTCCCCCTATTATCTGCTTCTGAGCCAGACCCAATGGCAATTTTCTTACTATGACTGCCCTGCCGACTTTGACGCAGGAGCGGATGTGGAATTCTATCAGGAGGACTTTGATGATTCTGACTGGGATGAAATTTTCGTCCCCTCGGTCTGGCAGACCCAGGGCTATGACCACCCCATCTATACCAATACCACTCAGAAATTTGCCCGCAATTTCGGAAACGAGGACATCGGCTATCCCCGTGACCTGCCCAAAGCACCAACGGTGTATAACCCCATCGGCCTGTATCGCCATCGCTTCCAGATTCCGGCGGACTGGGCAGGACGGCGGGTTTATTTGGATTTTGAGGGAGTGGATTCCGCCTTCTATCTCTGGGTCAACGGCGTTCAGGTTGGGTATGGGGAGGATTCCTTCACTACCGATGAATTTGACATCACGGATTACGTCCACATGGGGGAAGAAAACACCATTGCCGTCAAGGTGTACCGCTGGTGCGATGGCTCCTGGCTGGAAGACCAGGACTTCTTTGACCTGTCCGGCATCTTCCGGGATGTGTACTGCTATGCAGCCCCCCAAACCCGGGTGCGGGACTATTCCATTGTCACCGATTTCGACGGCGCTTTTGTGAACAGCACGCTCCGGGTGGAAGCGGCGGTTAAAAATTACACTGCTGATTCCCAGCCCTGGGAAATCACCCTGCACCTGCTGGACAGTGAGGGGAAGGAGGTTCCTCTGGATCAGGAATTTACGGTCGCCGCCGGGACGGCAGCGGCGGGCGAGGAGCAGGTGATTTCCTTTGCCGTTCCCGTGTCCCAGCCCCGCAAGTGGAGCGCCGAAGACCCTTACCTCTATACGTTGGTGCTGGAGGAGCACAGCGGGAGCGGAACGGTTTATGAATCCGCCCAAGTGGGCTTCCGCAAAATCACCTATAAGACCACGTCTTCCGGCTGGTTTGAGGGCAGCACCGACGATGCCGATCTGATTCGCATCAATGGGCAGCCCATCTGCTTCCGGGGCGTTGACCGGCACGAGACTCACCCGGAATATGGCTACGCCATCCCGAAGGAAGTGATGGAGGAGGGCATCCGCATCATGCTGGAAAACAACATCAATGCCGTCCGTACCTCCCATTATCCCAATTCCCCCTACTGGTATTATCTGTGCGATAAATACGGCATTTATGTGGTGGATGAAGCAAATGTGGAGTGCCACTCCAACATGATTTATGAAAATGAGCGCATCACCGACTATCTCTCGGCCTCCATCATCGACCGGGAATATAACATGGTACGGCGGGATAAAAACCATCCCAGCGTGGTCATGTGGTCCCTGGGCAATGAGTGCAAAAACCCGGAGATACTGCGCACCATCCTGGTACAGTCCTACCCGGACCCGGAGGGAATCATGCGGGTGCTTCACACCGAAACTGCCGACCGCCCCTGGCATTATGAGCAGGCAAAGCTCATGACCGAGACGGGCATTGATGTGTATTCCGGGATGTACTACCGCCCGGAGGTGCTGGTGGAATACGGAAAAAGTGATGCAGCCCTTCCCATGATTGAGTGCGAATATGAGCACGCCATGGGCAACTCCGAGGGCAATTTTGATGAATACTGGGATGCCTACGACACCTACCGCAATTTGCAGGGGGGCTTTATCTGGGACTTTGTAGACCAGTCCATCTACCTGACGGCGGAGGACGGAACCCGGTACTTTGGCTATGGCGGCGACTATGGGGAAAACGTGCATGATGACAATTTCTGCGCCAACGGATTGCTGCTGCCCGACCGCACGGTGCAGCCGGAAATGGCTGAGGTGCGCTACCATTATCAGCAGATAAAATTTCAGAATGTAGATGCCTCCCATGGCAGAGTTCTGTTGAAAAACTTCTGCCTTTTCACGGATATTGCGGAAAAATATGAGCTGCACTGGTCTATTCAGCGGGATGATGTCATTCTCCGGGAGGGAATGCTGGATGCAGCACAACTGGATATTCCTTGTGTGGACAGTCTGACCAACCAGCCGGGAGTAGGGGAGGTTCAGATTCCCGTTACTCTGACCGAAAGCGACCTGCGCCCGGGCAGCGAATATTTCCTGAATCTCTCCCTATGCCTGAAGGAAGGGGAGAAGGGGCTTCCGGCGGGCTACCGGGTTGCCCGGGAGCAATTTACAATCGTCCCGGAAGTCAATCAGATGGCGGAGAAGGCCGCTCAGCCTCCGGTGACCATCTCTCAGGAGGAAAATATCCTGCGGGCGGAGACGGAAACACTCCGGGTGGAATTTGACGAGACGCTGGGACGCATTGTCAGCCTACAGGGGCTGGACAGGGGACAGTGGCGGGATTTGCTGGTTCCCGGCGAAGGCCCCCAGGGAGATTTCTTCCGTGCCAGTACCGACAATGACCGAGCCTTTGGTGCCGGACAGAATATCTACATCGGTATGTGGCGGGACAAGGGTGAATACAAGGTGCAGTCGGTGGAAGCTGCCCAGCAGGAGGACGGAACCGTGACGGTTACCGTCCGGGGCGGTTATCCGAACCTGAACTACATGGCGCTGAACGCGGTTTACACTGTCTATGGGGACGGCTATGTGGGGGTGGAGGTTGAGATCATTCCCAACTATAGCGAGGAGCTGGTCTATCTGCCGGTGGCGGGCATGACCATGCAGGTGCCCCAGGGCTATGAACAGCTGACCTGGCTGGGAAACGGGCCGGAGGAAACCTACATTGACCGCTGGAAGGGAACAACCGTGGGCAAGTGGGAGAGTACCGTGACGGACAATTTCTTCCCCTATGTCCAGTCTTCCGAAACCGGCAACCATGTGGGCGTGCGCTATGTGGCGCTGACGGACGAGACAGGGTTCGGCCTCATGGCGGCTGCAACGGAAACAATGGAATTTTCCGCCCTGCACTATACCGCAGAGGAACTGAACCGGGGTGTTCACCCCTATGAATTGAATGCCGAAGCAAACGTCATTTTGCGGCTGAACGCCATACAGCTGGGCGTGGGCGGCGATGACGGCTGGACGAGACTGGTCACCCATGAGCAGTACCGCCCCCACGCACCGGTGTACCGCTATGGCTTCATCCTGGGTGCCATCACCTCTGACGATGATGCAACCGCCTTGGCAAGAAGCTGGCAGACTTCCGTTGCCGCGAAATAAGCAAGAATACCGCTGACGGGATTTTCCACTGGCGGAACTGCCGCAAAAGAAAACAGCCACCGATTTCGGTGGCTGCTTTCTTTGAAAAGGGGAAATTACTTGGCCTCAGCCTCGCCCTCGACCACGGGGGCGAAAATCAGAGCAAAGCCGATCTCCTCGTCGTTGCCCTTCTTGCACAGGTTAGCATCGGCGTAGCAGATAATCAGCTTGCCATCGGTGGTCATGCCGATGTACTTCATGTTCTCGTCAAAAGCCTCGTTGTCTTCACCGGTCAGCTCCATGAACTGCTCACCCTTGACGGCCTTGCTCAGCTTGCCGACGCTGGACAGGTAGTTGCAAGCGCCTTCTTCGGGCACTTCGTAGGTCCAGCCGTCCCAGGGGCACTTGACCTCGTACTCGTCCTCACCGATGGTCAGGGTAGCATCTGCATCGTAAACATGGGCGTGGTAGTAAGCGGCCTGGTCAACCATGACACCGGCATCGGAACCGGTGGCGCTGCCGTCCATATTAGCAACAACGCTCAGGGTTGCCTCGGACTCCAGCTCCACAACACCGGTGGTCTTGACATCGTTGTCATCGGCGAACTCCTCGCCCACATAGTAGCCAACCAGCTTGTACTCGCCGGCCCAGGTTTCTACGAAGGAATTGGTCTTCTCGGAGCCTTCGGTGACGAATTCCAGGACACCATCAGCAACAGCAGCGGCGGCGCAGCCAACCAGCATCGCGCCGGCCAGCGCAAAAGCAAAAAGTTTCTTCATGATTCATGTCTCCTTTTCGGTTTGGTTAATCCTTATAAAATATAACATATATGGACAATAAATGCAAGCAGTTTGCTCATTAAAAAATTATTACTTTTTTTGGAAGTCTCCATCAACGGCAAAAAACCGCCGCAGTATGGAACTGCGGCGGCAGGGGTTAGAGCCGGGGAAAATCAAGCGGTCTTCTTGGTGTACAGGGAGATTTCACTCACCACGAACGCAGCAACCATCAAACCAACAAAGGTGAAGAACTTGGGGTCGAACTGCTTCTCGTCAATGCCGTACAGCACATCAACCACATACCAGTAGCACTTGTGGACGAACAGAGCGACGGACACGCCGGAGGCGGCGGTGACCACCGCGGAGGCCAAGCCGTACTTCTTCAGGGCGATGCAAAGAGCACACACAACTGCGCCGCCAATCAGCAGCCAAAAGACCACCGGGGAGAAATTATCCTTGTGGCTGGACTGTGCCAGACCGAAATAGCCGTTGACGTACTTATAGTACGCACCGGCAGCCAGACAGAGAACTGCAGCAACAATGACTGCAAAGAAACCAAATTTTTTCTTGGTGGAGGTATTGCTCATGAAACGAACTCCTTTCCGTTTTTTCAGCGTGGAAAACAGGGAAGCCCATTTCCCCCATCGACCAGGTGACAGGGCGCTGGTCAGAAACGACCAACGGAAGGGGAAAGCATCCATCCTTTGGCCGCAGACCGCATTCCGCCGCCAAAAGCAGAGTATCCCAACTCACACTGCCTATATTATGACACACCGGACGGACGGATGCAATGGGCTTTCACGATTGGTTTCGGCTGTTTTTGGAAGAAAAAAATTTTCACGGTATTTTTTTAATGTAAAAAAATGAAAAGTTATATTCGCGAATGAATTATGTCGCAAACAGATAATAATCATGTTCACGGAATAAAAAATGTTATGTGCGACAAGGTGCTTTTCATGCTCCCCCTTATCGTATAATATAGACATGAGAATATGGTCATATTTTGCCCTTTTTCGGGAAGCATCCCCCGAAAAGGCGGCAGAATGCGGCTTCCGCTGCGGGCCCCGCATGGCCTGAGCGGTTCTGAAAATTGCTGCCTTGAAAGGAGAATTCATCCATGAAGCCTTCAACGAAAAGAACGTTGAAAAAGGTATTCTTGAACGTTTCCGCCGCCCTGCTCACCATTGCTTATGTGGGCAATCTGGTTGCGGCGGAAAATGCTGGCCAAATCAATGCTTTCCTGGGTACTTCCACCTCCAAAACCATCAAAATTGATGAGAATCTGGAAGAGGATTACCCCCGCTACTTCGAGAGCGCCTTCAAGTCCGTTGCCGAGCTGAAAGCCGCCGGTCTTGCCAAGGTGCAGGAAGTGGAAGCAGAAGGCATCGTCCTGCTGAAAAATGAAGCAAACACCCTGCCCCTGGCTGCCGGGAGCGAGGTTTCCCTGTTCGGCATTACTACCATTGACCCCGTCTACGGCGGCACCGGCTCCGGTGCTGTGGACGCAGCGGGCGCACCCAACTATGTTGATGTATTTGAGAAGTCCGGCTTGACCGTGAAGAACACCGACCTGGTGGAGTATTACACCTCCCAGAAGGCCGATGAAAACCTGGGCCGTAACAACTACGCCATCGGCGAGGGTGCCTGGAAGAAGGTCAAGAAGAATCTGGGCGACGACAACAGCCAGGTGGAAGGCACCGATGCTTTCTTCGTGGTGGGCCGTGTCGGCGGCGAAGGCTCCGATATGACCAGAGGCGCCAACAAGGAAGATGCCGCCAATGACGGCGAGGATTACCTGTCCCTGAACGAAGACGAGAAGGAAATGCTGGAGGGCCTGAAGGGGCTGAAGGACGATGGCGTGATTAAGTCCATCACCGTCATCATCAACTCCGCGAACCCCATCTCCACCGGCTTCCTGTTTGACGAGGAGCTGGGCGTGGACGCTGCCATGTGGGTTGGCTCCGTGGGTCAGACCGGTCTGTACGCCGTGGGCGATGTGGTTGCCGGTATTGTCAATCCCTCCGGTTCTCTGCCCGATACCTGGTGGATGGACAACATGGCAAACCCCGTCATGAATAATTTTGCCGCTTACACCTATGGCGAGGCCGGTACTTACTTCCCCGGCGGCGACACCGCTTTCACCAAGTATGTCGTCTACCAGGAAGGCATCTACCTGGGCTACAAGTACACCGAGACCCGCTATGAGGACGTGGTCATGGGCACCCCCAAGGCCGGAAAGTTCAATTGGAGCAGAACCGTTTCCTTCCCCTTCGGCTTCGGTCTGAGCTACTCCAACTTTGAAATGTCCGACATGAAGGTGGAAAAGACCGGTTCCGGCCAGGACACCACCTACGCGGTCACCGTTGACGTGAAGAACGTGGGCAAGGCTTCCGGCAAGAAGACTGTGCAGGTTTACGCACAGAAGCCCTACACCGATTACGACAAGGCAAATCAGATTGAAAAGGCCAGCGTGGAGCTGGTGGGCTACGGCAAGACTGGGATTCTGAAGCCCGGTGAGACTGAAACCGTCACCGTCTCCATCCCTGAGTACTACCTGACCTCCTTTGACACCTATGGCACCGGCGTGTACATCCTGGAGGACGGCACTTACTTCCTGACTGCCGCCGATAACTCCCATGCCGCCGTCAACAACATCCTGGCTGCCAAGGGCTACACCACCAAGGACGGCATGACCGACAACGGTAACGATGCCCTGGTTTACAGCTTCGAGCAGACCTTCGACAAGGACACCTATGCTGTGGCCTATGGCACCGGCAACGCGGTTTCCGCCCTGTTTGCCGATGCGGATATGAACCGCTACGAGGGCGCAGAAGGCCAGACCATCACCTACTATTCCCGGAACGACTGGGAAGGCACCGTCACCCCCGGCACGGTCAAGCTGAACATGACCGCCAAGATGGCCGAGGACGTGGTGCTGACCGACAGCGACCTGCCCGACGGTAAGGATCTGGAGTTCCCCAAGACCGGCGAGAATGCCGACCTCCAGCTGATCAATATGTTGGAGTATGGCTACGATGACCCCATGTGGGACACCTTCATGGATCAGCTGACCTTTGACGAAATGGCTGTGCTGACCTGCACCGGCCTGCGGGAGACCGCTGCCGTTCAGGCCATTGGCAAGCCCTACACCGTTGACCACAACGGCCCCTCCGGCGTGACCCAGAAGTACGCTTATCTGGAGTCCGGCAACGGCTATGCCGTGGTGGAGAATGACCCCGACAAGAACATGAAGGGCACCTGCTATCCCTGCAACGGCATTGTTGCCGCTACCTTCAACGATGAGCTGGTGCGTGAAGTGGGCGAGCTGATCGGCGAGGATGCTATGTGGGCTGGCTACGCCGGTCTGTACGGCACCGGCCTGAACATCCACCGCACGCCTTACTCTGGCCGTGTCTTCGAGTATTATTCCGAGGACGGAATGCTCACCGGCCTGATTGACAGCGCCGAGACCCTGGGCATCCAGTCCAAGGGCGTTTACGTCTACAACAAGCACTTCGTTCTGAACGACCAGGAGGAGAACCGCGCCGGTATCGGCACCTGGTGCAACGAGCAGGCGCTGCGTGAAATCTACCTGCGCGCTTTCGAGCTGCCCATTGTGGATGCCGATGCCAAGTGCGTCATGACCTCCTACAGCCGTCTGGGCGTGCATTGGGCAGGTGCTTACTACAACCTGCTGACCAGCTGGCTGCGCGGTGAGGCCGGTATGAGCGGCTTCGCGGTCACCGATATGTATGACTACTCCTATATGGTGGGTGTCAATGAGATTGTGGCCGGCAACGACCTGCCCGATGGCGAGCTGCTGAGCAATGGCTACTCCCTGAATAAGTACGCTGAGGGCGGCTCCGCTGCCAACGCCGCCGTGGTGCAGGCCATGCGGGAGTCCTCCAAGCGGGTGCTGTACACCGTGCTGCATTCCCGCGGCATGGATGGCATCAGCGCCAACATGAAGGTTGTTTCCGTCACTCCCTGGTGGCAGGCGGTTATCAACTACGCCGAGTACACCTTTGCAGCCCTGACGGTTATCTCCGCCCTGCTGCTGGTGCTGGATATCCTCGGTGAGAACAAGAAAAAGAAGAAATAATCCCATCCCATAGCATTTTGCCGCACGCGGATTTTTTCCGCGTGCGGCTTTTTTTGGCGGAAGCGCCGCCGGGTGACAGGGACGCGAACCGTAAAGGCGGCTGCCGATGCCGGCTTCCTGATTTTAAGCCCCCAGGTTGAATGGCATATATCCTGCAAGGAGGGGGGCTGCCAGAGAAATTTCCGCTGAATTGTTTGCAGTTAGCATATGCGAACTGTATTTTTCCCTAAAAACATACAAAAAATGGTGGGGACTACTGGACAGCACTCAGGGAAATATGGTATAATCCAATCAGTATCCGTTTGCTTGCAAACGAACAAAACGATAAGAGGGTGATATTTGGTGGATTATACCAAGTATGAGTTAAAGTCTGGCGAGGAGCTTACTGCGCTGCTGACCGGGAAGGACAACCTGTTCTTGGTAGCGTGCAACAAGTGCTTCAAAGAGTTCGACACCGTGCAGGAGCCGGAGGTTGAGCAGGTGGCAGCCCTTGCCGCCTCTCTGGGCAAAACCGTTACCGGTACTGCCCAGGTCAGCTTCCTGTGCAACCAGGTGCAGACCGAGAAGAAGCTGGCTTCTCTGATTCCCCAGGGAACCGAGAATGTGGTGGTCATTTCCTGCGGTCTGGGCGTGCAGACGGTAGCGGATCTTGCTTCTGTTCCTACCTTTACCGCAACCAACTCCCTGAACTACACCGGTCATCATGGTATGGCGCTGACCAAGAAGACCTGCGGCGCTTGCGCCCAGTGCTATCTGAACGTCACCGGCGGCATCTGCCCCATTGTGGACTGCTCCAAGGGCCTGGTGAACGGTCAGTGCGGCGGTGCCAAGAATGGCAAGTGCGAAATCGACCCCAAGAAGGACTGCGCCTGGGAGAAAATCAATAAGCGTCTTGCCAAACAGGGTCGTACCCAGGAGTTCCTGAATCAGGAGGTTCAGCTCCGGGACTACTCCAAGGTCAATGTGGAAGAAATCAAGGCTTATGTTGCCGAAGCTCGCGCCAAGCGCTATGAGGGCTTCTACGGCGGCGTTCATCCCGTGGAGCACAAGGAATTTACCGAGCATCTGCCTCTGGTGCAGTTCCCCGAACCCGACACCGTGGTGATTCCCCTTGCCATGCACATCGGCGCTCCCGCCACCCCCGTTGTCCAGGCGGGTGACCATGTCAAGGTGGGTCAGGTCATCGGTGAGCAGGCTGGCTTTATCAGCGCTCCCGTCCATTCCAGCGTCAGCGGCACGGTGGTGGAGGTTGCTCCCCACACCCATCCCAATAAGGGGCCCGGCGTGCTGAGCGTGGTCATCCAGAATGATAAAAAGAACGAGCTTCACGAGTCCGTCGTGCCCGGCAAGCCCCTGGAGGAGCTGACCCCCGACGAGATTGTGGAGATTGTCAAGCAGAAGGGCATCGTCGGCATGGGCGGCGCTACCTTCCCCACTTATGTCAAGCTCAAGCCCGGCAAACCCATTGATGCCGTGCTGATTAACGGCTCCGAGTGTGAGCCCTATCTGACCGCCGACCATCGGATGCTGCTGGAGTACGCCGATGAGATTGTTTACGGTCTGCGTGCCATGATGAAGGCTGTCGCTGCCCCCGAGGGCGTGATTCTCATTGAGGACAATAAGCCCGATGCCATTGCCGTCATGGAGGAGAAGGTTGCTCCCTATGACAACATCCGGGTGTGCGCTGCCAAGACCCAATACCCCGAGGGTGCTGAAAAGATGCTCATCAAGAAAGTCATGGGTCGTGCGGTTCCCAGCGGCAAGCTGCCCGCCGATGTGGGCTGCGTGGTGTCCAACGCCTCCACCGCAAAGGCCATTTCCGATGCCATTCAGAAGGGGATGCCCCTGGTGGAGCGTGCCGTTTCCGTCACCGGCGAACTGATGGCTCATCCCGGCAACTTCATGGTGAAGCTGGGTACCAATGTCCAGGAGATTATCGACTATTGCGGCGGTGTCACCGGCGAAGACGCAACCCTCAAGATGGGCGGCCCCATGATGGGCGCTCCCATTAAGGATACCAATGTGCCCATCATCAAGGGCAGCAACGGCATCATCGCCATTGCCACCGACTACACCGAGGAGAAGGAATGCATCAAGTGCGGCCGCTGCGTGGATGTGTGTCCCATGGAGCTGGCTCCTCTGGATATTGTGAAGTATGCCGCCCTGGGCGATGCCGAAAAGGTGCTGAGCCTGGGTGTGATGGACTGCTTCTCCTGCAAGTGCTGCGAATACATCTGCTCGTCCAAGATTCCTCTGGTATCCAAGATGGCTGCTGCAAAGGGACTTGTGATGCCTCTGCTGAAGAAGAAATAAGGGAGCTGAGAAACTATGTTAATGACGAAACTGAAATCGAAAGAGACGATTGCTTCCCTGGCTTCCGGCAAGGTGTTTATTGTCAACTGCCACGGCTGTAAGGAAGTGGGCTTCCCCGAGCAGGAGGCCGAGGCGCTGCAAAAGGAGCTGGCCTCCCAGGGCAAGGTGGTTGGCAGCCTGACCACCGACTATATCTGCAACCCCGATGAGCTGCGGCTGCGGCTGCGCGCCTGCATGGCCGCCATCAGCGAGGCCGACGCTGTGCTGGTGTTCTCCTGCGGCGTGGGCGTGCAGACCATCTCCCAGGAGCTGGAAGACATGAAGGTGTACGCCTGCTGCGACACCATCGAGCTGCCCGGCTTCCAGGGTGTCACCCCCCTGAATTACGACTGCGGTCAGTGCGGCGAATGCTATCTGAACCTCACCGGCGGCATCTGCCCCATTACTGCCTGCTCCAAGAGCCTGGTCAACGGTCCCTGCGGCGGCACCAAGAACGGCAAGTGCGAGGTCTGCCCCGATATGGAGTGCGGCTGGGAGCGGATTATTCAGCGTCTGAAGGCGCAGGGTCGCCTGGACGTGCTGAAATGCAGCGTCCAGCTCCATGACTTCAATACCGATGAAGCCACCAAAGCCACCAAAGAATCTTAAACAAGAATGAGGAGCAAAAGAATATGAGAATCACTGAATTGTTCGATAACGGCGAATTTGTTGTTTCTGCCGAGGTCGGCCCTCCCAAAGGTATTCATATTGATGGCATGGTGGAGGAGGCCAAGAAGTACCTCCAGAAGGTCAACTTTGTCAACGTCACCGATAACCAGTCCTCCGTCATGCGCCTGGGCTCCCTGGCCACCTGCAAGGTGCTGAAGGATGCAGGCATGACCCCCATCTTCCAGCTGACCTGCCGCGACCGCAACCGCATTGCTTTGCAGTCCGACCTGCTCAGCGCTGCCATGCTGGGCATCGACAACATCCTGTGCCTGACCGGCGACCACACCAAGCTGGGCGACCATCCCCAGGCAAAGCCGGTGTTCGATCTGGACTCCGTTTCCCTGCTCCATGCTGCCAGCGTGCTGGAAAGCGGCAAGGATCTGGGCGGCAACGAGCTGGTGGGTGAGCCTCCCAAGTTTGCCAAGGGCGCTGTGGTGTCCCCTTGCTCTGATTCCGTGGATGCGCAGCTGGTGAAGATGGAGCGCAAGGCGATGGCTGGTGCTGAGTACTTCCAGACCCAGGCCGTCTTTGAGCCTGAAAAGTTCATCAAGTTCATGGAGCAGGCCAAGCAGTTTGGCAAGCCTGTGCAGGTGGGCATCATCATTCCCAAGTCTGCCGGTATGTGCAAGTTCATGAACAACAATGTGGCCGGTGTCCACATCCCCGACGAGCTGATTGCGGAGCTACAAGCCGATAAGGAAAAAACCAAGGCCGGTATTACCGGCGTGGAGATTGCCGCCCGTATCATCCGGGAATGCAAGCCCTATTGCCAGGGTGTGCATATCATGAGTTTGGGCTGGGAATCTAAGATTCCTGCCCTGCTGGAACAGGCTGGCCTGTAATAACAGCAAGCTGCCGCAAGGAGAAACCCTTGCGGCAGTTCGTTTATGCTGAGCACTTTTCATAGGGGCGGCTACAGATGCCCGCAACCCCGGTTTCCAGAAAGCACCCGGATGAACGCGCCAGCTGATGGGACAGAGCGGTTGGCTGAATGATGCCAGCTTCCCCACTTGAACCGTAGGGGCGGATAGAATCCGCCCGCAGCGCAAAGCGCCCCTTCGGGGTGCTTGTG
>URPI01000028.1 GCA_900549705.1 uncultured Eubacteriales bacterium | reverse complement strand
CTCTTCCGATCTTAGTGCCGCCCGCCAAAAGTTTATTGTCCGTCGCTGCGCTTATCTTTTTGCATACAGCACTTCTTGTATTTCAGGCCGCTGCCGCAGGGGCAGGGATCATTGGGGCCGACCTTGTTGGCAGAGGTGCGGACGGGAGATTTCTTGACGGTGCTCTCGTCGCCGCCGGCGGTGCCGGTCTCCTTGGCAACCTTCTCCCGCTTGATTTCCTGGTGGGGGCGCACCTGAACCAGGAACAACCGGCGAACGGTCTCCTCTCGGATGGCCTGAATCATTGCCTGGAACATCTGGTAGCCTTCCTCTTTATAGGCCACCACCGGGTCATGCTGGCCGTAAGCCCGCAGGCCGATGCCCTGCTTCAGATCGTCCATGGCATCGATGTTGTCCATCCAGTATTCGTCTACCACCCGCAGCATGATGACCCGCTCCAGCTCCCGCATCAGCGGCTCGCCGTACATGGTTTCCTTCTGGGAATAGACATTTTCAGCAAATTCCTCCACCAGACCGGAGGCTTCCTGGGTGTTCTTACCCAGCAGGTCATCCTTGCGGGATTCCAGCACGCCTCTGGGCCAGTACACGCCATCGAACTGAGCAAGGAGCATGGGCAGACGCTCCTCGGTTACCGTGCCGCCGGCCTCGGCCAAGACGGAGGTGACGGTGCTGCTGATGACACTTTGAATCATAGAACGGATGGTGTCCTTCAGGTCGTCGCCGTTGAGCACCTTCTGGCGCTGGGCATAGATGACCTCACGCTGGACATTCATCACATCGTCATATTCCAGAACGTGCTTTCTGGTCTGGAAGTTGCGGCTTTCCACGGTCTTCTGGGCATTTTCCACTGCGCCGGAGAGAATCTTGGCATCAATGGGGGTATCCTCGTCCAGACCCAGGGTGTCCATCATGCCCATGACCCGGCCTGCGGCAAACAGACGCATCAGGTCGTCCTGCATACTCAGGTAGAAGCGGCTCTCGCCGGGGTCGCCCTGACGGCCGGCACGGCCGCGCAGCTGGTTGTCGATACGGCGGGACTCGTGGCGCTCGGTGCCGATGATGAACAGGCCGCCGGCCTGGCGCACCTTGACAGCCTCATCGGCAATCTGCTCCTTGAAGTGCTTCAGCAGCTCCTTATAGCGCTCACGGGTTTCCAGAACCTCCTGGTTGTCGGTGTCGGCGTAGGAGTCAGCCTCGGCAATCAGCTCGTCCACCACGCCCTGCTTGCGCAGCTCGCTCTTTGCCAGGAAGTCGGCGTTGCCGCCCAGCAGAATGTCGGTACCACGACCGGCCATGTTGGTGGCGATGGTGACGGCACCCAGCTTACCGGCCTGTGCCACAATCTGGGCTTCCAGCTCGTGATACTTGGCGTTCAGCACATTGTGGGGGATGCCCTCCCGCTTGAGGTACTTGCTGAGGATTTCACTTTTTTCAATGGAAATGGTGCCCACCAGCACGGGCTGCCCCTTGGCGTGGCATTCCTTCACCTGCTGGGTGATGGCACGGAACTTGCCTGCCTCGGTTTTGTACACCACATCGGGGTGGTCAATGCGGATGACGGGACGGTTGGTGGGAATTTCCACCACGTCCAGCTTGTAAATGGACTCAAATTCCTCCTGCTCGGTCAGGGCGGTACCGGTCATGCCGGAGAGCTTGTCGTACAGGCGGAAGAAATTCTGGAAGGTGATGGTTGCCAGGGTCTTGCTCTCCCCGGCAACGGTCACGCCTTCCTTGGCCTCGATGGCCTGGTGCAGACCCTCGTTGTACCGGCGGCCATACATGAGACGGCCAGTAAACTCGTCTACGATGATAATTTCGCCGTCCTTCACCACATAGTCGATGTCCCGCTTCATGAGACCCCGCGCCTTCATGGCCTGGTTGATGTGGTGGGACAGGGTGGCGTTTTCGGAATCTGCCAGATTCTCCACACCGAAGAACCGCTCGGCCTTGGCAACACCGTCGCTGGTCAGACCCACGGTGCGGGACTTTTCGTCCACATAGTAGTCGCAGCCGAAGGTATCGTGGTCCTCCTTGTCCTCGGTTTTGGCGAAGACCTTTTTGTGGAGGGTAGCAACGAACTGGTCGGCCATCTCATAGAGCTTGGAGGAATCCTCGCCCTTGCCGGAGATAATCAGGGGAGTACGGGCTTCATCAATGAGGATGGAGTCCACCTCATCCACAATGGCGAAATAGTGGCCGCGCTGCACCAGTTCCTGCTTGTAAATTGCCATGTTGTCACGCAGGTAATCGAAGCCCAATTCGTTGTTGGTGCAGTAGGTAACATCGGCATTATAGGCCACACGGCGCTGGGCGGGGGTCATGCCGGGAATCACCAGGCCGACGGTCAGACCCATGTAGCGGAACACCTTGCCCATCCACTCGCTCTGGTATTTTGCCAGATAGTCGTTGACGGTGACGATGTGGACACCGCGGCCGGTGAGGGCGTTGAGGTAGGCGGGCAGAATGGCAACCAGGGTCTTGCCTTCGCCGGTCTTCATTTCAGCAATCCGCCCCTGGTGCAGAATGATGCCGCCCATGAGCTGCACAGGGAAGGGACGCATTCCCAGCACCCGGTCGGCAGCCTCCCGGATGGCAGCAAATGCCTCGGGCAGCAGGTCATCCAGGGTTTCGCCTTGGTTCAGGCGGTTTTTCAGCTCCTGGGTTTTGGCTTTCAGTGCTTCCTCGGGAAGCGCCTTGTATGCTTCTTCCATGCCCAGAATTTTATCTACCATGGGCTGAATTTTCTTAATTTCCCGCTGAGAGCGGGTGCCGAATATTTTTGTAATCAGACTCATTTTAGTCTCCTTCTTCGGTGGTATTATTTGCGGGAATACATATTTGAGATATTGTATCACAGATACAGGAAAAAATATAGCATGAAATTTGAATTTTTTACGGCAACGCCGCAGGGGAATGACACTGCGGGGTTTGTACCTATACGTTGGTGTCCTAACTCGCCCGGTGACGCACTGCACGCCAAACTGTTTCGTACACGCCACTGTAGGGGTCGACTGCTCGTCGACCCCTACTAGAGCGGGTGCAAAACGGTTTTTGAGCGGTATCGAACCGGGCGGTTAGCCCAACGTATTGGCCTACGCCCCGTAGCGCCATTGTCCGGCGGCACTGCCGCCCCCTACAATGGCGAAGCTCCCGTTTCGTGAGAAACGGGGGCTTTTTAACCAATAACGGTGCTCAATTCTTGGGCTTGCGAACGTAGCAGTACCACATCAGCAGCGCCACTGCGCAGCCGCCAACAACATTGCCCAGCGTCACAGGCAGCATATTACCGGCAAAGTATTTGCCCCAGCTCAGCGCCTGGAAAGCGGTGCCTTCGGTGTAGAACTGCTTGGCAAACAGCCCCAGGGTGCAGTAGGTCATGTCGGCAATGGAGTGGTTAAAGCCGCAGGTCACGAAGAAGCATACCGGAATCCATGCGCCCACCACACGGCTGATGCCATCCTTTCCGGCAAGGCTCATGAGAACGCCCAGGGTCACCAGAATGTTGCACAGAACGCCCATGAAAAAAGCATTGAAGAAGGGCATATTCATTTTTCCCTGGGCAACCTTCATGGAGGCAATGGCCAGGGCGTTGGCGGTGTCACCGTTGGCGGCATTCAGCCAGCCAAACCGGGCGCAGATGAAGCTCAGAATCAGAGAGCCGATGAAATTGCCGAGATAGACCACAATCCAATTGCGGAGCATTCCGGCAGCCGTGGCCTTTTTGTCCAATACGGAAATGAGAATCAGCGTGTTTCCGGTGAACAGCTCGGCACCGGTGAGAATCACCGTTCCCAGACCGAAGGCGAAAAGAATGCCGGAAATCATGCGGACGGTGGAATTGCCTACAACGGTGTAGGTTGCCATGTTGGTGACAATGGAGGGAACGCCAATCAGAAAACCTGCCAGGATGCCCAGCAGCAGCATCTTTAACGTGGGCAGCTTTGTTTTGCCCGCACCGGCGGAGGAATAGTTGTTAGCGGCCTCAGCCATGGTGAAAAGATTCATATTTTCCGCCCCCTTAGACCTTTTCGGCAGCCTCCACAACGTGCTTCATCAGCACGGAGGTGGTCACGCTGCCCACGCCGCCGGGAACGGGAGTGATGGCATCCACCACAGGCTCCACCTCAGCAAAGCAGGCATCACCGGCAATGCCGCCCAGACCGCCCTTGGCATTGGGCTTGTTGGCATCCCAGTTGATGGAAACGTCAATCACCACCTGACCGGGACGGACATAGTCCTTGGTCAGAGAGTTCAGCACACCGGCAGCGGACACGATGATGTCGGCATTGCGGCAGATTTCAGCGGTGTTCACGGTCTTGGTGTGGCACACGGTGACGGTGGCATTCTTGCCCATGAGCATCATGGCTGCGGGCTTGCCCACCACCAGGGAGCGGCCAATGACCACGGCGTTCTTGCCCTTGCAGTCGATGCCGTAGAAATCCAGAATCTCCATGCAGGCAGCGGGGGTGCAGGGGGCGTAGCCCAGGCTCAGACCCTCAAACACGCCGGCGTTGGACATATGGGTCATGCAGTCCACGTCCTTCTTGGGATCCAGCCGGTTGCAGATTTCGTTCTGGTCGGCCTTCAGGTGCTTGGGCAGGGGGCGGAACATGAGCACGCCATGAACAGCATCATCGGCGTTCACCTGGTCGATGACGGCGAGCACCTGCTCCTTGGTGGCATCCTCGGGCAGCAAATAGTTCTTCACCGCAACGCCCACCAGCTCGGCACGCTTGGTAGCGCCCTTTTCATAGCTCAGGTCGGAGGGGTTCTCACCCACGCGGATGATGCCCAGGGTGGGGACAATGCCCTTTTCACGCAGGGCAGCGGTACGGGTTTGCAGATTGGCATTCAGGGCATCGGTAACTTCCTTGCCCAGCAGCAGTTTGGCCATTGGATTTTTCCTCCTAAATATTACTGATTGAAATTGGCACGCACCATATTGTAGATGGCATCGGCCTTGGCGCAATAGGTATCCAGCATGGTATTTGCCTTGGTGTTCAGCTGGGCAGCGGTGTCCCGGTTTTTCAAACTCTTGGTATTGATGAACACATTCAGAGAAGCAGCCTGGAGCGCAGCCTTGCAGCAGACAGCGCCGCAGCCGGCATCGGAAACAGCCAGACGGCTGCCCTTGGCGGCAAACACCTCAATGGCATCGATGGCCTGGCAGCACAGCTCCATGATGTGCATGGGCACGGCGCAGGCGGTGACGGTGGCTTCTTCCAGAATCGCATCCCGGTTGGGGTCGTCCTTGGGAATGCCATAGGCCTTTGCCAGCGGCACAAAGCCCTTGTCGTCGGCCTCCACCTGGTCGAGCAGCTGCTTTTGCAGGTCGTCGCAGGTGGCCTTCAGGGCGACGATTTCAGCCTCCACCTCGGCGTATTTCTTTTTGCCGACGGTGAGAGAGCCAACCATATTGCCCAGTGCGGTGCCGATGGCACCAACCAGAGCGGCAGCGCCGCCGCCGCCGGGGGCGGGCGCATTGGAAGCCAGCACCTCCACAAAGGTGCGGCAGGATTCCAGGGTCATATCCATGGGAATGTTTCTCCTTTAATGTATAGTTTTGGGGACAAGCGTATCGATTGCACCTGCTGCTTCCGGGACAACGTGGCACGATAAACGGACTTCGCTTCCGGCTAGCTCCTCTTGGCTTCCCCCGAGGGGAAGCTGGCAGACTTGACGGCTCCTCGCAACCGGCAAGTCTGACTGATGAGGGGTAGCGATAGCCAAAAGTTTCAGATTTCTATGTTGAAGGGGGAAACCTCAAACATATACCACTCATACAGCTGCATTCATTCACCAACCGTTCGCCGCCCCTCATCAGTCATGAGAAAAATCGGTTCCGAAGTGCCGATTATTTCTCATGACAGCTTTTTAATTTTGGAATGATTGCCACCGGCAATCATAATTTTGAAAGATTCGCTGCGCTCTGCAACACCCCCGGGGGAAGCCAAGAGGGCGGTTGCGGAAGCTGGTGTCATTCCACCAGGTGCTATCAAAAATCCAGGGTTACAGGAGGCATACGAGCCGCCTCTACGGTTTTGACCGGGTATCGTTACCGGGCGGGTTAGGGAACCCATGTATTCGTACAATCCCGGAGCGGCACTAAAAAGACAGGCGGCGGGAGCCGCCTGTCTTTGCAGGTAGAGGATTAGAACAGGCCGGAAATCTTGCCGGTTTCGTCCACGTCGATGCGCTCGGCAGCGGGAACCTTGGGCAGACCGGGCATGGTCATGATTTCGCCGGTCAGAGCCACCAGGAAGCCGGCACCGGCGGAGACCTTGACGTTGCGCACGGTCACGGTGAAGCCGGTGGGTGCGCCCAGCTTGGTCTGGTCATCGGTGAAGGAATACTGGGTCTTGGCCATGCAGATGGGCATCTTGTCGTAGCCCAGCTCGGTCAGCGTCTTAATCTGCTTCTCGGCATTGGCAGTGAAGGTCACGCCGTCGCCGTGGTAAATCTTCTTGACAATGGCCTCAATCTTGTCCTTGATGGGAGCGTCCACGTCATAGCTGAAGGTGAAGTCGTTGGGCTCGTCGCACAGACGGATGACTTCCTTGGCCAGCTCAATGCCGCCTTCGCCGCCCTTGCCCCAAACCTCGGACAGAGCAACGTTCACGCCCAGCTCCTTGCACTTCTTCTCAACCAGAGCCAGCTCGGCCTCGGTATCCTGGGGGAAGCGGTTGATGGCAACCACGCAGGGCAGCTTGTAGACCTGGGTAATGTTCTCAACGTGACGCAGCAGGTTGGGCAGACCCTTTTCCAGAGCCTCCAGGTTCTCAACACCGGTTTCGGCCTTGGGAACGCCGCCGTTGTACTTCAGAGCGCGGACGGTCGCAACCAGAACCACGCAGCTGGGCTTCAGACCAGCCATGCGGCACTTGATGTCCAGGAACTTCTCAGCACCCAGGTCAGCGCCGAAGCCGGCCTCGGTAACGGTGTAGTCAGACAGCTTCAGAGCCACCTTGGTAGCGGTGACGGAGTTGCAGCCGTGGGCAATGTTGGCAAACGGGCCGCCATGCACAAAGGCAGGGGTGTGCTCCAGGGTCTGCACCAGGTTGGGCTTCAGCGCGTCCTTCAGCAGCGCAGCCATTGCGCCCTGGGCGTTCAGGTCACCGGCGGTGACGGGCTTGCCGTCCCGGGTGTAGGCAACCACCAGGCGAGCCAGGCGCGCCTTCAGGTCGCTGATGTCAGAAGCCAGGCACAGAACAGCCATGACCTCGGAGGCAACGGTGATGTCATAGCCGTCCTCACGGGGCATACCGTTGGTCTTGCCGCCCAGGCCGTCCACCACGAAGCGGAGCTGACGGTCGTTCATGTCCACGCAGCGACGCCACACAACCTGGCGGGGGTCGATGTTCAGGGCGTTGCCCTGGTAGATGTGGTTGTCCAGCATGGCAGCCAGCAGGTTGTTGGCTGCACCGATGGCGTGGAAGTCACCGGTGAAGTGCAGGTTGATGTCCTCCATGGGGACGACCTGTGCATAGCCGCCGCCGGCTGCACCGCCCTTGACACCGAACACGGGTCCCAGGGAGGGCTCACGCAGGGCAACCAGAACATTTTTATTCAGCTTGCGCATACCGTCAGCCAGACCAACAGTGGTGGTGGTCTTGCCTTCGCCGGCGGGAGTGGGGTTGATGGCGGTGACCAGAATCAGCTTGCCGTTGGGCTTGTCTGCCATATCCTTGAGGATATTGTAGTCAACCTTTGCCTTATACTTGCCATACTGCTCCAGATACTTTTCGTCCACACCGGCGGTCTTGGCAATCTCGGTGATGGGGAGCATCTCGCACTCCTGCGCAATTTCAATGTCAGTTTTGAATCCCATGTTAATCATTCTCCTTGTATTTTCTAATGTGGGTGCCCTGCCGTCGGAGTGGCTCAGGCACATACAGGACTTATGCGGCGCACCGTCGGAATGGCTGGCCGCACGAGTGGGTAATCAGTACTTGTGTACTGATAATAGGATAGCACCGGGCGATACGGATGTCAAGCTTTTTTGGAGTGTTATTCCAAAATGGAATGAGCATTATTCCCTAGTGAAATCGCCTCCAAATCCACCGAACCACCGCTTTTACCACCAGATACACCACAAAAGCAGCCAGGAAGCCTGCCACACCCCACACGATGTCGGCAAATTCCATGTGTCCGGTGTTCGTGACCTGCTGCCCCACCTCAATTCCAAAGGTGACCACCACCACCAGGGTCAGGGTGTACAGCAATGACACCAAAATCTCCATGCCCTTTTTGCATAATGCTCTAATAAGCGGGTGAATCATGAGAAAAAGCGCCAAACCCGCCACCCCGATGACAATAAAGTGGAGCTCTTTGTCGGTAAAGCTCTGCTCAAAGCCATCGTTGAGCTGCATAATCCAAGTGTGAATATCCGCCAGGCGGTAGACAATCCAGTATAAAAAGTCTTTCATATGTATCCCTCGTTAAATAGACACGCCCTGTAGGGGCGGATGGCATCCGCCCATAACCCCGGATTTTCGATAGCACCCGGTTAATGGTATAAGCTATCGACTACTACCCCTTGGCTTCCCCCGAGGGGAAGCTGGCAGACTTGACGGCTCTTCGGAACCGGCAAGGCTGACTGATGAGGGGCAGCGATACCTTAAAGTTTCAGATTTCCCGGTTGAATGGTAGAAACTGGAACATATACCACTCATCCGGCTACATTCTTTAACCAACCGTTCGCCGCCCCTCATCAGTCACGATAAATAATCGGTTCCGAAGTGCCGATTATTTGCCGTGACAGCTTTTTAATTTCGGAATGATTGCCACCGGCAATCATCATTTTGAAAGATTCGCTGCGCTCTGCAACACCCTCGGGGGAAGCCAAGAGCCGTAACCGGACACCGGTTCCATTCATCGAGCAGCTCAATTCCGTAGGGTTGCGGGCGGATTCTATCCGCCCCTACAAAAGCAGATTCAAATCAACCCCAAAATTTCTTCCTGAATGTCCTCGATGGGGCGCATGGAACCGTCCCGGCAGCATTCAATTTTTTTCCAGCCCAGCTTTTCGGTGCAGTATTCGGCGGCCTCCCGGCTGCGGCGCAGATAGCCCAGGTTTCCCTCGTGAATGTCCTTCCGGCTCTCGTCCCCCTGGTAGCGCCCGGTCATCAGGCTCTGGCTGACGGCGGGATCCACGCTGAGATAAACCACCGCATCCGGCGCGGGAATGCCCATCAGCCGGTATTCAAAGTCAAACAGCCACCTCAGATAGCTGTCCCACTGCTCCCGGGGCAGCTTGCTGCACTGGTGGACGGCGTTAGAGGTGGTGTAGCGGTCGGCCACCACGATGCCGCCCTCCCCGTAGAACGTTCCCCAGTCCCGCTTAAAGGAAGCGAAGCGGTCTACGGCGTAGAAGGTGGAGGCCGCATAGGCGTTGACATCGCTGGGGTCGCTGCCAAATTGGCCGGACAGGTACATTTTCACCAGTGCAGAGGAGTCGGAAGCATAGTCCGGGAAGGAGACCTTCCGCACGGCAAGCCCCCGGGCTTCCAGATTCTTCACCAAAAGCGCTGCCTGTGTTCCTTTGCCGCTGCCGTCCAGCCCCTCAATCACAATGAGTTTTCCCATATATCTATAACCGCTTCCTTTTGCAGATGTTTTGATTTTATCATATCATAGTTTTTATCGAATGGCAATTCTTTTTGGCCGCGTTTCTATGCCGATGCCGATGCGTCCGCTCCCGCAGGCGCAATCATGCACACTCTTTCCAGCACCAGCTTGAACACATCCCCAAAGCTGAGCTTTGCCACGGCCTGGGCTGCCGCCAGGGGCAGCTGAATCAGCAGCTTCTCCCCGGCGTACACCGAAATGGTGCCCACCTGCTGCCCCTTTTCCACCGGGGCCGGCACCAGCTGCGCCAGCTCCACCCGGGCGGTCAGGCTGGTGCGCTTGGCTTTGTCCACCAGGATTTCCCGCCGCTCTGTCAGCTCCACCGGCACAGTATTTTGCTTGCCCAGATGCACCGCCACCGTGCGCCCCGCCTTCAGCCCGGGACGCACCACGGAATAGGTTGCAAACCCGTAATCCAGCAGCGCCTTGCAGTCCGCCGTGCGCTTCTGGGCACTTTCGCAGCCCATCACCACCGCAATCAGCTCCATGCCCTCCCGCTTGGCGGTGGCTGACAGGCAGTAGCCCGCCCCGGAGGTGAAGCCGGTTTTCAGCCCCGTGGCACCGGAATAAAACCGAATCAGCTTATTGGTATTGGACAGCCCGAAGGTGCCGCCCCGCACCGTGTCCATCCAAATGGTGGTATATTTCTTAATATCCGGGTGATATTTTAACAGCTGCCGGGACATCAGCGCAATGTCATAGGCGCTGGTGCGGTGATTTTCCGCCTCCTTGCTGTCGTCCAGCCCGGTACAGTTGACAAAATGGGTGTCCGCCATTCCCAGTTCCGCCGCCCGCTGGTTCATCTGCTCCACAAAAGCGCTTTCGCTGCCCGCAATCAGCTCTGCCATGGCGCAGGCACAGTCGTTGGCAGAGGACACAGCAATGGACTTGAGCATATCCGACACCGGCATTGTTTCCCCCGCCTTGAGGTAAATCTGGCTTCCCCCCTTGGCGGCGGCAGCCTCCGAGGCCGTCACCTGGTCATCCAGATGAATCCGTCCGTCGTCCAGCGCCTCCATAATCAGCAGCATGGTCATCACTTTCGTGACGCTGGCCGGAGCCAGGCGCTCGTGACACTCCTTTTCATAAAGCACCGTGCCGGTGGCCACATCCATCAACAGAGCGCTTTTTGCATTCAGGTTCAAGTCCACTGCCGCCGCCCGCCGGGGCAGCATTCCCGCCAGCAGCACCGCGGCCAGCAGCAGCGTTGTCACTTTTTTCATTGAACTCCCTCCATTCTGTGTTTAGAATGTATGCGCCCCGGCACAATTTCTTTCTTGACCGTCCGATAAGACTCTGTTACAATAAAACAAAAAACCTTCAAGGAGGCCCCATTATGCGTGGAGTTCCATCCCTCATCTCTGATATCCGCAAAAAAGTTTTTACCGAAGTGGCTCGGATGGCCTACAACGGCGATGACTATACCAAGGCCGAGGATTTGCCCTTCCTCATCGTTCCCGGTGACCAGCCCCTGCACCGGGAGTCCATCTTCCTGGAGCGTGCCATTGCCGGTGAGCGGGTGCGGCTTGCCATGGGTCTTTCCGTGCGCAGCGTCCAGACCCGCAGCCTCATGACCGAGGGCATGGATCACGCCGCCATTGCCAAGCAGTATTACGAGCCGCCCCTCATTAACATCATCCCCTACGCCTGCCATGCCTGCCCCACCAATCGCTACTGGGTCACGGACGTGTGCCAGAACTGCCTGTCCGCCTCCTGCCAGCAGGTGTGCCCCCGGGAGGCCATCAAGTTTGTCAACGGCAAGAGCCGCATCGACCCGGCCAAGTGCATCCGCTGCGGCAAGTGTGCCCAGGCCTGCGCCTATCACGCCATTGTCCATCTGGAGCGCCCCTGTCAGGCGGCCTGCGGCATGGATGCCATCGGCTCCGACGAAAACGGACGTGCCACCATCAACCAGGAGAAGTGCGTCTCCTGCGGTCAGTGTCTGGTGAACTGCCCCTTCGGTGCCATCGTGGACAAGGGTCAGATTTACCAGGTAGTTCGCTCCATCATGAAGGGGGACAAGGTGATTGCCATCATGGCGCCCGCTTTTGCCCGTCAGTTCGGCAAGGATGTCACTGCCGCCAAGCTCTCCTCTGCCCTGCGTGCGTTGGGCTTTGCGGACGTGGTGGAGGTTGCCATCGGTGCCGACATCTGCGCGGTAGAGGAAGCCAAGGACTTCCTGGAAAAGGTTCCTGCCAAGCAGCCCTTCATGGCTACCTCCTGCTGCCCCGCCTGGCACGCCATGGTGCATAAGCTGTTCCCCGCCCAGGCAAAGAACATTTCCATGACCCTGACCCCCATGGTTTATACCGCCCGCATGGTCAAGCGGGAGCAGCCCGATGCCAGGATTGTATTTGTGGGACCCTGCGCCGCCAAGAAGCTGGAGGCCATCCGGGAGGACATCCGCTCCGATGTGGATTTTGTTCTGACCTTCGAGGAGCTGCAAGGGATGTTCGAGGCGAAGGAAGTTGATTTTGAATCATTGGAAGAAGATCCAAAGCTGAAAAATGCAGGCACCGCAGCAGGCCGCGGCTTTGCGGTTGCCGGCGGCGTTGCCCAGGCAGTGGTGGACATCATTCACGCGCAGCACCCTGACATGGAAATCAAGGTGGCCAACGCCGAAGGCTTGAAGGATTGCCGCAAGCTGATGACCATGGCAAAGACCGGCAAGTACAACGGCTTTCTGCTGGAGGGCATGGCCTGTCCCGGCGGCTGTGTTGCCGGTGCGGGCACGCTGCTGCCCATTGACCAGGCGGTGAAGGGTGTTGAGACTGCCAAGAAACTGGCCACCCGTAAAAACCCCCTGGAATCCGAATTCAGCGGCATTGCCGAAGAACTTGTTTAAGGGCGCAGTGCGCCCGGCCAACGACGCTACGAACCCTGTACCGATACATTGGTTCCCTGACCCGCCCGGTGACGCGCCCCTCAAAAACCGTTAGATTTTTAGTAGCGCCCAGTAAATGCACACGCCCTCTGTAGGGGTCGACTAGCAGTCGACCCGCCGTTTTCCCAACAGGAAAACGGAAATGCACAGCCCACGGAACTGCACTGTCCGTTGAATGGGTTTGGGAGTTTTGCGCTTCGCGACGGGTCGACTACTAGTCGACCCCTACAATCCGTGCGGAAAGCTGCTTCCCATTCAGCCAGCCGCTCAATCCCGTCAGCTTTCGGGCGGCTGCTGGCTGCCCCTACAATTCCCTGCCTATAAAAGGAGACGACAACCATCGCACAAGGAAAATTTTCATCTCCCCGGCGCAGAAACGATGCCCCGGAGAACCCCCGCGCCAATGACCCCGCGGATTTAGACCAATTCATTGACTCCATCAATCATCTCTGTGCCGACGACCGATTGAAAGAGTCGGCAGCACCGGCAAAAAAAGCCCCATTAAAGCGCAAAAGTCCCCTTCTCCCCCTTCTGCTTTTCCTGGCATTGCTGCTGGCGGCGGGTGGCTTTCTGCTGCTCTCCCCCGGCAAAAAAATCGCCCAGGGGGTCAGCGTCTCCGGCCTTTCCCTGGACGGTCTGAGCAAAAAGGCGGCCACCCAGGCGGTGGAATCTGCCTTCTCCCCCAAGCGCCATGACATTGTGCTGTCCTGCGGTCAGGACATTTCCCTGACCCAATCCGAAACCGGCCTGACCCTGGATACCCGCGCCCTGATAACCGATGCCCTGGCGCTGGAAGCCCCCGTCCAGCTGTCCCTTGCCCCTTACCTGCACTGGGATGAAGCCTCCGTCCGGCGCAGCCTGGAGCGGCTGAATCAGCAGCTGGGGGAAAGCCACCAGGAAACCGCCTTCCGCCTGGAGGGGGAGATGCCCAACCTGAGCGAAAACGTCTATCAGCCGGGAGATGCCCTGCCCACCCTGGCAGTGACGCTGGGTGTCCCCAGCAGCAGCCTGGACATGGACGGCGCGCAGGAGGCCATTTTTGCCAGCGTGTCCCAAGGCCAATTCACCGTTGACCTCACCCCCTTTATTACCCCTCTGTCCCCCCTTTCCGTCAGCGCCGCCGACATTTTGGAGCAGGTCGCCGTTGCCCCCGTGGATGCCCGGGTGGATGCCGCCACCGGCAATGTCACCCCCGGCTCCTATGGCATAAGCTGTGACGAAGCCGCCCTGGAAGCCCTGCTTTCCCAGGCGCAGCCCGGGCAGACCGTGCGCATTGCCATGGAGGCCGCTGCCCCCCGCATTCTGGGGGAGGAGGTCTATTTCCAGGATGTGCTGGGCTTCTGCCAGACCCCCCACAATGACAACGAAAAGCGGAACACGAACCTCACCCTGGCCTGCAAGGCGCTCAACGGCGTGGTGCTTCAGCCGGGGCAGGAGCTGAGCTACAACGAGACCTTGGGGCAGCGCACCGAAGCAGCAGGCTATCAGAAGGCTCCCGCCTATTCCGGCACCGAGCTGGTGGACAGTCTGGGCGGCGGCATCTGCCAGGTGTCCTCCACCCTGTACCTGTGTTCGCTGTATGCGGAAATGGACATTGTCGACCGGGTCAGCCACGGCTACCCCGCCAACTATATGCCCGTGGGGCTGGATGCCACCGTCAGTTGGGGCAGCCCGGATCTCAAGATTTCCAATCCCTACTCCACCCCCGTGAAGATTGTGGCTGAAAGCACCGAAGAATTTGTAAAAATATGGCTCATGGGCACCGAGACCCGGGATTACACCGTCCGCATGGCCTTTGGTTCTTCCAGCGATGGCTACGCCCGGAGCTATTACTGCCGCTACAAGGATGGTCAGCTGATTGACAAAACCGATGCCGCCCTGTCCGGCTATCTGTCCGTCAACGTCCCCACCCGGGGCGAAATCGGCAGCGACGAAATCTACCGCAACGGCAATATTCGCCAGGAGCCTATTGGAGAGCCGGATGCCAAAACCCTGGAAGCTTCCAAGAACCACCGTCCCCCCAACACCGGCAGCCAATCCTAAAAAATTCCCCTCAGTTTTTTCGACTGAGGGGAATTTTCATGACGCTATGGGGCGCAGCCGCCCATTTGCGAATGGAACAGAGCAGAACGTTGAATGGAACCAGCCCTCGCAACTGCCCCTTGGCTTCCCCCGGGGGTGTTGCAGAGCGCAGCGAATCTTTCAAAATTATGATTGCCGGTGGCAATCATTCCAAAATTGAAAAGCTGGATTTTTTATCAAACGGCACTTCGGAACCGGTTGATAAAAAAGACTGATGAGGGGCGGCGACGGCTTGGTAAATGAATGCAGTTCGATGAATGGTATATGTTTCGGTTTCCACTATTTAACGTAACAATCTATAACTTTTAGCCCCCCTCATCAGCCTCGCTACGCTCAGCAGCTTCCCCCCGGGGGAAGCCGAGGCGGCTTCGCCGCAGAGGTGCATATGAGCTGCCCTATCATCCTTTACAAAGTGTTTACTCGTGCAATCGTCGTGGGAGCACCTGCCTCGTTCTTTTTTTACCCAAGCGTGCCGATAAACCGCTCCAACCGATCCAGTCCCCGCTTGAGTTCCCCCTCGTCATAGCAGTAGGACAGGCGGATGTATCCCTCCACCCCGAAGCAGCTGCCGGGAACTGCCGCCAGATGTCCCTCCTGAATCAGCCGGGTGCAAAATTCCTCCGAGGTCATTTGGAATTTGCGGATGTCCACAAACACATAAAATGCCCCCTGGGGCATGGGGAAATCCAGCCCCATGTTCCTGAGCCGTCCGGTGACGTAATCCCGCCGCTGCCGGTAGGTTTCCCGCATGGCGCTCACATCCTCCCCCAGCGCTGTGATGCCCGCCTCCTGGATGAATGTGGGCACAGCGGCAATCATGCCCGCACTGAGCAGCAGGAGCCGCTCCATCACATATGCCGGGCATACCAGGTAACCCAGCCGCCAGCCGGTCATGGCATAGGGCTTGGAAAAGCTCTGGCACAGCAGCATTTGCTCCCGCAGTTCCCCGTCCAGGCTCAAATCCGGGCAGGGCGCATCCGCCAGCTGATTATAAACATTGTCGCAAACCAGGAAGATAGGTTTGCCCAACACCGCCCGCTTCACCGCCGCCAGGCTCTGTTCATTCAGAATCACCCCGGTGGGATTATTGGGCGAATTGAGAATCACCGCCTTGGTCTTGGGGGTAATCAGCCGCTCCAGCGCCCCTTCGTCAATCTGGAAGCCGGTTTCGCTCACATCCAGGGGCACCATTTTGCCCCCGGCAATGGTGATGATGGTCTCATACAGGGAAAAGGCGGGCACCGGCACAATGACCTCCTCTCCCGGATTCAGGATGCCCAGCAGGGCAGTAAACAGCGCCTGGGAGGAACCCACCGTCACCAGCACGTTTTCCGGCGCAGTGGGATTTCCCCGCCCCGTTTCATAGGCGGCAATGGCGCTGCGCAGCGCCTCGGTGCCCTGATTGGGGGCGTAGTGGGTCTGCCCCTGGGAAAGCGCCTGACAGGCCGCCTGCTTCACCGCCTCCGGCGTATCAAAATCCGGCTCTCCAATGGTGAGCATGGCGCAGTCCGGAGTCTGCCGTGCCAGATTGGTATAGACCCGAATAGCGCTGCGCTTCAATGGCGCTAAATTAGAATTTAATGGAATCATAGGAACTTTTCTGCCAATTCCTCAAAGAAATCGGCACCTTTCACCAGAATTTGCTCATTAAAATGGAAGTCATCCGAATGGAGCGCCGGTACATCCCCCGCCCCCAGAAAGAAAAACAGTCCGGGCAGGAATCGCTGATACCAGGAAAAATCCTCGGTAATCATCATGGGGGCATCCAGCTCCCGCAGGGACACCGCCTGCTTCACCCGCTGGTACAGCGCCGGAGGGTTCATCACCGCCGGATACCCCTCGTTCATGTCAACCTGAACGGTACAGCCGCTCTCCCGCTCCACCTGGGCGGCAATGTCCAGCAGGGATTGACGCATTCCATAGAAAATATCATCCTGAAACGCCCGCAGACTGCCCTCCATGTGGGTATGGTCGGAGATGGCGTTGCACACCCGTCCGCTTTCAAATTTTCCGAATTTCAGCAGACGGAACACTTCCTTCGGCATTTTCCGCTCCATGTCCAGCGCCCGGAGATAGAATTTCGCCCCGGCCTCCAGGGCATCCAGCCCTTCTTCCGCCCGGGCGATGTGGGCAGAGCGCCCCAGCACATCCACCTTTACCTCGCAGGAGCGAGCCATCATCTCCTCTGCCCGGCTGGCAATCTGCCCCTCCGGCAGCCCCGGCCACAGGTGCAGCCCGAAAATGGCTTCCACCTTGTACCGGTCAAATACCCCGGTTTGACACAGCGCCTTTGCGCCGCCGGTGGTTTCCTCCGCCGGCTGGAACACAATCAGCACATTGTGGGGCAGCTCCTTTTTTTCACTCAGCCGCCGTGCCAGCTCCAGGGCAATGGCCATGTGTCCGTCATGACCGCAGGCGTGCATTTTTCCGGGATGGCAGGATGCAAAGGCCGCCCCGGTTTTTTCCAGGATGGGCAGGGCATCAGCATCGCTGCGGAAAGCGATGGCAGTTTCCTTTCCAAAATCAAACCAGGCGCACAGCGCCGACTGCATGGGCGAAAACACCCGGCATTTCAGCCCTGCCAGTGCCTGCTCCAAATACGCCATGGTCTGGGGCAGGTCGTTGTCCAGCTCCGGGATGCGGTGCAGCGCCCGCCGATCTTCAATAATTTTCATGATTCGTTCCTCTATTCTTCTTATTCACTACTGACGCTTCTGCAACCGAGCTGTCCGATAAATGGAACCGGCTTCCCATATGGTCTGTAGGGGCGGATAGAATCCGCCCGCCCGTTTGCGCAACAGAGCAGTTCGATGAATGGTAAAAGCGTAAAGTTAGCACCCCTTGGCTTCCCCCGAGGGTGTTGCAGAGCGCAGCGAATCTTTCAAAATCATGATTGCCAGTGGCAATCATTCAAAAGATAAATGCTGGATTTTTTGTCAATCGGCACTTCGGAACCGATTGGCAAAAAAGACTGATGAGGGGTTGCGATAGCTAAAAGTTTCAAATATCCCGGTTGAATGGTAAAACCCGGAACGTCTGCCATTCATCTAACTGCATTCCTTGACCAGCCGTTCGCCGCCCCTCATCAGT
>URPI01000027.1 GCA_900549705.1 uncultured Eubacteriales bacterium | reverse complement strand
GGTGAGGGCGGGCAGAATGGTGGGCAGAAAATGGGTGGGGGTCACCAAATCGATGTTCTCTGCCCCCCGGTCAATCAAGGCTTCCATCATTTGCCGCAGCTGGGTGCTGTCGGTGGGTTTGCCCACCGCCCCGCCGCTGATAGCGGCATTCTGGCAGTAGCGGCACCGCAGGGTGCAGCCACCGAAAAAAATAGCACCGCTGCCGCCGCTGCCCGCCAGCACCGGCTCCTCCCATTTGTGAAGCATGGTTTTGGCAACCAGCGCCGTATCCGGGCAGCCGCAGAAGCCAAGCTCCCCCGCCGTCCGGTTCACGCCGCACTCCCGGGGACAAAGGCGGCAATTTTCATAAGTCATATTCATCGCCCATTCCTGATTTTTGTACCAATATAGCAGAATCCGTTCCCAATTTCAACCCGCTCTTTACTGCAATGAAAAGCCGTGTTATAATAAAAATAACGCAGTAATGTGAGCGTTTATGTCGTTCCTACAGAAATGGAGCATTTACAATGGAAATTCGGTTTGCAAACACCGGGGACATCCCCCGGATGATTGATTTATTGCAGCAGGTGGGAGAGGTTCACCACCAAATCCGCCCGGATCTGTTCCGCGCCGGGGCGCAGAAATATGACGCGGAAGCGCTGAAAAAACTGCTGGCTGACCCCAGCTGCCCCATTGTGGCAGGGGTTGTGGACGGCAAAATGGTGGGCTACGCCTTTTGCATTCTCCAGGATGTGAAGAATGACCCGGCGCTGTGCGACCGCAAGAGCCTGTATATTGACGACTTGTGCGTGGATGCTGCCCTCCGCGGTGCGGGGGTGGCTGAGGCGATTTTCAATGGCGTTGTGGACTATGCCAAATCCATCGGCTGTGATGCCGTCACCCTGAACGTATGGAGCGGCAACGACCGCGCGCTGCATTTTTACGAAAAATGCGGCTTCCGCCCCCAGAAGATGGGCATGGAGCTGCCGCTGTAAGGAGAAACGAAGTGCTGGAAAAGAATGTAGTTTACGAGGCGGTTATCACGGATTACACCGCAGAGGGACAGGGCATTGCCCATATTGAGGGTATCACCGTTTTCATCCCCAATGCCATTGCCGGAGAGCGGGTGCTGGTGCGCATCGAAACGGTGCGGAAAACCTGGGCAGCGGGAAAAATCACCGAGCTGCTGGAAAAATCCCCCCATCGGGTGAACCGTCAATGCCCGGTGGCGAAGCTGTGCGGCGGCTGCGACTTCTGGCACATGGATTATGAGGAGGAAACCCGGCTGAAGGCTGACCGGGTGAAAACCTGCCTGAACCGGCTGGCCGGGGAGCATTTTGAGGAAATTCCCATTCTGGCCGCCCCGGCGCTGTGCGGCTACCGCAACAAGGCGCAGTACCCCGTAGCCTCCAAAAAAGGGCGGGTGTATGCCGGATTTTTCCGGGCGGGGACGCATGAGGTGGTGGAAAACAGCCGATGCCTGATTCTGCCGGAGGAAACCGACCGGGTGAAGGATGCAGTGATTGACTACGCCAACCAGTACCGTGTTTCCGCTTATGACGAGGCCGCCCACACCGGTCTCCTGCGGCATATCTATGTCCGCCGGGGTGCGGTGTCCGGGCAGGTGCTTGTCTGCCTGGTGGCCAACGGGAGGAAGCTGCCCCATGTGCCGGAGCTGGTGGCACGTCTGCAAAAAATCCCCGGCTTCACCACCCTGGTGCTCAGCGTGAACACCAAAAAGGGCAACGCCGTGCTGGGCGAGGAATTTATCCCCCTCTATGGCCCCGGATATATCGAAGATACCCTGTGCGGCCTCAATTTCCGCCTGTCCCCCCGTTCCTTCTATCAGGTGAATCATGCCCAGGCACAGCGGTTGTATCAGGCTGCCATCCAGCTGGCAGACATCTCCAAGGAGGATTTGGTGCTGGACCTCTATTGCGGTGTGGGAACCATCACCCTGGCCATGGCGAGTGCTGCCGGAAAGGTCATGGGCGTGGAGGTCGTGCCCCAGGCCATTGAGGATGCCAAGGACAACGCCGTGCGCAACGGCATCGGGAATGCGGAATTTTTCTGCGGAGACGCAGGAGAAGCTGCCCTGACACTGGAAGCAAAGGGCATCCACCCCGATGTCATTACCGTTGACCCGCCCCGCAAGGGATTGAGCGCCGATACCATCGAGGCCGTCACCCGCATGAGCCCCAAGCGCCTGGTGTACGTCAGCTGTGACCCCGCTACCCTGGCAAGAGACACCGCCCTGCTAAAACAGCGTGGCTTCCGGGTGGAAAAAGCCATGGCGGCAGACTTGTTCCCCAGATGCAGCCATGTGGAGACGGTAGTTTTGATGTCACGGAACAAGTAAACAGGGGGCTGAGCCTAGAAATAAAGGGATTTCTACTATCCAGGCAACCAAATGCTGGACGGTGGAAATCCCTTTTTTGTTATCACGGAAACAAATCAATTGCTTTGTTTGGCAAGGGTTATTTTGATTTGCAGTTTGTTACTGTTGTAGATTGCTTCAATATTCCCACCCATACGCTCAATCAGCAGCTTGGCGATAGACAATCCCAAACCTGTTGAATTGCGGCTGGCTTCCACCGTATAGAAGCGGTCAAATAGTCTGCCGACTGTGACAGCGTTCAAATTATGAGCTGTATTTGTGAAAGTGATGGAGCCATCTATATCCATTACAACAGACAAATCGCCGTCAGCGTATTTCAGCGCATTGCTGATGATGTTGGAGAAGATACGGTTGACCGCACCTGCATCCAGTTCACGGTAAACCGGTTCCTCCGGTAATTCTATTTCCGGTTGGATGCCTTTCTCCTGCATGACCGCATAGAATGACAGCAGACTTTCCTCTAACGCCCGGACAACATCCATGCGTTCCGGTTTCAAATCCTGCGAAGATGTGACCACACTGTATCGGAACAATTCTTCAGTCAGGTTCTTCAAGACTTCCGTTCTGTTCTGGATTTGGGAAAGATAACGCTGAACAGTTTCGCTCTTTTCCTCACGCTCCAACAAATCGAGATAACCGTTGATTGCGGTCAGCGGTGTTCTCAGGTCATGGGAAATATTGGTAACAGCTTCTTTCAGTTCCAGATCGCCTTGCTGGTAACGATGGCGTTCTTTACGGAGCAAGCGAAGCTGCACATTGATGTCTGCCGCCAACTTTCGCATATAGGGGTCACGGGTGGAAATATCAATGAGCGTGTTGGTATCTGCTGCCAATCGGTCACGGAACGCTTCTGCGATCTCCTGTGCCGACTTGCGCAGAAACCAGACCTTTGCAAGAAGCACAAAGATAATCAAAAGCAATATTCCAATGATGATTAACAGCAGATGTTCCATATAAACTCCTTATCGAATATCTCTTTTGCGGAACGGGATATAACCTGCAACTGTAGCAATGATCAGCATAATCAGAGAAAATACGGGCCAGCGGGCGGCTCTTTCAAATTCCAGATTGTTCATCTGAATGACTTGTCCTGTGGGCAAAATATCCGCAATCAACTCATAAACCGTTCGCTGCATACCGTCGATGTAGGCGGGATTCTCTATCAAATCGCCAAACTGAACACCGTTTTCAGCTGTGATAACGACATCCGAGTAGACCACGGGTCCTTCCTCCAGCGCATTGACAAAGATGGATACCACTAACAAAATGGCAAACAGAAAAACAATCGAAGCAATAAGAGAAGCAGCCTTGGAGCCAACATTCATACTGATCGCTGTAAACATCGCTGAGAAAACAGAAGCAATCAACACACAGCAGAAAATCAAGAGGACTAATTCATGCCAACTGGACTGAAATTCAAGGGAAAGGAAAAGTCCAAATGCTGTTGAAACCAGCAACATGATTCCCATCAGAATCACGGAAGCAACCATGCAAGTGATATATTCGGCAAAATATACCTGTGTACGACTGTAGCCTACTATAAATTTGTTTCGGATGGTGTGTTCCTCAAATTCCGTTCCCAGACGCATACTGATAAAAAGCGCAAATATAAAGCCACTCATGGGAAGCATACAGAAAATCATATTTTCAACACAAATCTGGGCTTTGGTAGCCTCATTATATCCAATCCAGTCACAGCAAACAGAGCCAATGCTCATAATCAAAAAGACAAACCAGAATATTTTCTCTTTCCAAAGGCGGGAAAAACTTGCAGCTAACAATTTACGCATTGCTTCCACCTCCCACAAGAGAGATATAGTAGCTCTCCAGACTTTCGTCTTTCTCCTGCATGGACAGCACTTCGCAGTTTTCCTTTGCCAAGGCAACGGTAAGCTGTGTTACATTGATTTTTGCGAACACATCGGCAGTTGTTGCGGAAATGATCTTATATTCCAGATTCATGGCATCCAGAATACGAGCCAGAGCAGCGGTATCACTTACTTCCATACGGACGCACTTGCGGCAAGCGGCGTCCAGTTCCTCTGCACTCAGTTCCTTCACCATGCGTCCGTTGTCAATGATACCGTAATGGGTAGCCAGACGGGAAAGCTCGTCCAGAATGTGACTGGAAATCAGAACAGTGATCTGTCTTTCTCGATTAAGTTTCAAAGTCAGCTCACGCATTTCCACGATGCCCTGGGGGTCAAGACCGTTTACAGGTTCGTCCAGAACAAGGATGTCAGGATCACCGGCTAATGCGATTGCAATACCCAAACGCTGCTTCATGCCCAGGGAGAAGTTCTTTGCTTTTTTCTTTCCGGTGTTCTCCAAGCCCACCAGCTTCAGCAGTTCGGGAATGCCTTCATAGGACGGCAGACCAAGAATGAGATACTGCTGCTTCAAATTTTCCTCCGCAGTCATATCCATGTAGATGGACGGTGTTTCCACCACCGCACCCATACGGCGGCGGGACTTGATAATGTCCTTGCTGTCATTGCGGATGCCATACAGGGTAAAATCACCGGAAGTCGGTTCCTGCAATCCGCAGATCATGCGGATAAGGGTTGTCTTACCAGCACCGTTCTTTCCCACAAAGCCATAGATGGAGCCTTTGGGAACGTTCATGGTAAGACCGTTCAGAGCCTGAAAGTTCTTATACTTTTTTGTCAGGCTGTTTGTTTGCAAAATATAGTTCATAGTGTGTTACCTCCTTTGATGACCTGAGTGTAGCAGGCAAAGGTCAAGAAAGTGGTCAAGAAAAACGTCAAGATTTCGTCAAAATTTTCCTGTGCTGAATGGGTTAAGGTAAAAACTGAAATTTTCACCTTATTTATTACAATGTAAATAATGCTTTTTCGTAGTCCTTAACATAATACTTAATATTAGTTCTTCCTTTTTGCACTACAGTATGTCCTTCATTTTCAAGCATTTCCTTTTGTGCCTCAATTCCTCCGGGATACTTTGCATTTAATTCTCCATTTGCTTTTAATGTTCTCCAATAAGGGGTTTTATCCTCTGCACGCTGATAACTCGCCCATGCAACTATTGAAACAAAAATTCCGGCTGTGATAGGCTCTGTAAAATCGGCACCACTTTTTTTAGCAAAGTAATCTCTTATTGTGCCTACTGTAAGCAATTTACCACAAGGAACAAGTCGCATTACTTTATCATAGTCAATAGGTGGTGCAAAATACATTTTATCTCCACCATATTTTTCAATGCTCTTTTCATCTGTGATTATTTGAACTTTAGGCATATCCTTGCTATCCATAAGCATAGCATTAAAATCTTTTTTATCTTCATTTGCCATAATATTTGTCACCTCCAAGCCAATCATATCTCAAGAAACATACTCATGCAATGAGACGGTTTTATAATTTCTCACAAAAATTCAAATTTTCTTTATTATCGCTCTGCGAGTTTGAAACCAATACCCCATACTGTTTCGATATAGTCCACACCGCTGACATCCTGCATCTTTTTACGCAGGTTGCTGATATGCTGTTTCAAGGAACGCTCGGTGCAGTCGGGTGTGTCCAGACTGATTCTGTCAAGCAGAACACTCTTGGCAATGACCTGTTTGGGATTCTCCATCAACAGCTTCAAGATGGCATACTCTGTTCGGGTCAGTTTCACAGCCTGTCCCTGTACCGTCAGAGAAAGGGAAACCATATCCAACACCAGATCGCCAACGGAAAGGAATTTGATTTCCTCATGCTGTTTTGCCTTACGCAGTTGAACAGTAATGCGGGCAAGAAGTTCCTTTGTGTCAAAAGGCTTGGTCATGTAATCCACCGCACCGCCCAGCAGAAGATTTACTTTGTCCTGCACATCCACCTTTGCGCTGAGAACGATAACGGGAACGTTCTCAATGTGGGGCAGAACTTCCTCGCCACTCAGTCCCGGCAGCATCAGATCCAGCAGTACCAAATCGGGCTTGTTTTGTGAAAGAAGATATAACGCTTCTGTGCCGGAGTAGGCACGGAGAACTGAATAGCCCTCTTGCGTCAGCACCTCCGTTAGCATATCTCCAATATGAATATCGTCATCTATGATTGCGATTGTTTTCATTCTCGTTCCTCGTCATTTTCCTTTTATCGTTCAAATACTACCTATCATTTCCTTTGGTAATATGGCAATGGTCATGGATTCAGGAAAAATCCATTTTATATCTGCTTGGTCAAATGATGATGAAGAAGATTCGCGTGCAAAAGAAAAAACAGTACACTTTTGAGAGGCAACCCTGTCCCTCAGATGTTGTGTGCTGTTTTTTGTATCACTGATTTCTTTTTTTCTTCGCTTACACCGGAAAGAGGGGCTGCCTCGAATGATTTCAGAAAATCATTTTGAGACAGCCCCTTTTGTTATTACATTACATATCGAAGGGTTCCATGGACAGAACAGGGTGGCCGACCTCAGTCAGATAGTTCATCAGCGCCTCGGGATCTTCGGTGCAGATGGTTTCATCGGCAATCATGTCGGTGAAGTTGTCCACGCCGTACAGTTCCTTGGCGGTGGCATCGATGCGGTCACGCATCTGATCCTTCAGCAGCTTGGGCAGCCATACGATACGGCCCATGCCGCCTTCGGCAGCGATGAACTTCTTGGAAGCGATGAAGTGCTTGCCGTGGCCCATGAAGCCGGGAGTCTGCACACCGCCGCCGGTCATGGAAGCCATCTCGGAGAAGGTCATGCCCAGAGGCGTCATGCCGGCGTGCTCACGGCAGGTAATCACAACGCCCATGGAGACAGGCTCCACGCCGCAGATACACTCGAAGCAGCCGCAGGAGGTCATGGGATCCTGGAACAGAGAGTACAGGGTCACGCGCTCCAAAGCGCCGTGGGAATACTTGGACACAGCCTCGTTGACGGACTCATAAGCGCCCAGGCGCTCGTCGGTGCAGCCGGTCTTGGGAACAATCTGGCAGGGACCGTTGGGATCCAGCTCCTTGGTGGCCTTGGCATCCAGCCAGGACACAGCACCGCACAGACCCAGACGCTCGGGGGTAACAATACACACATGGCTGGGGGAGAAGGCCTGGCACATGATGCAGGTGTAGAACTGGTCAACGGATTCGTCGGTCATGGAAGACAGACGGGCATCACGACGGTCGAAGACCTCGTTGGCACCGGCACGCAGCTCCTTGTTCTTCTCGGGGTCAACCACAATCTTCACCTGGCACTTGTCAACAACGGCCTCGAACTCGCTCTTGACCTTGGCGTACAGCACTTCGCCCAGATGACGGAACTTGAAGCCAGCCTCAAAGTCAGCCTTGCTGATACGGATACGAATCATATCACGCTGACCGGTGTGCATCACGCCCTCAATGCAGTTGAGCCAGGAGTGAATCTTACGCTCCATAACGGACTCGAAGTCGGGCTGCATGGCCTTGCCGGCAACCTCAACGGTGTAGGACAGGGAAATCTTGGAGCCAACGGGAATCTCGTCAATCTCGGGGCCGACAACCTCAATCTTGTGGTCTTCCACGTCGCTGGCTTCCTTGGTCTGCACCAGCTCGAAGCAGTCCACACGGGAGCCGTCCACTTCCACCTGCATATCGCCGCGGCGGATGATTTCGCCCTCGAAAGCAGAGGCGAAGGACACGGGAATGTCGATGTGGGTAATCTTCAGCTTGATGTCGCGGGCTTCCAGAGAGGTGGCGTTCCACTTGGAAACGTCCAGCTGCTGAATCAGGGACTTGGGCACCCGGAACATATTCTCGGTCTCGTTGGAGACAACGGGGAAGCCCAGAGCGATGGCACCGGCACCGCAGGCAACCACAACATCGTCCAGAGGAGCGAAGGCGTTGACGAAAGCGGGCACACGCTCGAAGGTGTACTTCATCAGGCCGGCAGCGTCACCGGGCTGGATGTTGCCGAAAATCAGAGCGGCACGGACAGCCACGGACACAACGTGAATCACAGAAGTGACATCATGACCCAGGGGGATGACGCGGACATTGTCGCCGGTCTTGTAGCCCTTCTCCTGGAGCTGGTCAATGATGCCGCCCACCAGGGTAATCAGCATACCCTGCGCCTGGTAGCTTTTCACCAGGGCAACGGCCTCGTCAGCGGAGGGAGCAGTGCCCAGAATAACAGGCACGCCGGGAATATCACCGGTAACCAGGGGCACGCCCAGAGAACGGACAACTGCATCGGGCAGATGGCCATAGCAGGGAGCCTCATAGGGAGCGGGGTTGCCGATGTACTTCAGAACCTCGATGAACTCTGCGCACAGGGCAGTTGCAATGCCGGACATGAAGGCATCATGCAGCCGGTTGTTGCGGGTCATGAGGGTCTTGACAACGCCCAGAGCCTCTTTCAGCTGACCCAGGTTCTCCACCTTCACACCGGTCACGCCGTAGTAGCAGGGCAGGGAATATGCAGTGTCGGGGAAGGATACGGCCTGTGCTTCGCCGTACTGCGCAATGGCATTGTCAATGGCTGCTTCGGTCAGGCCGTAAACAGCATCATTGCCGCCAAAAACTCTTTCAAAAAGTGTCACGGTTTTTCCTCCTAAATATCATCAGAATCCAGAATCGCTTTTATTTTCCGAATTTCTTCAATGGCTGCGGGGCAGAAATCATAGGGAGATTTTCCCTGCCGATCGGCATCCATGATTTCGGGGTTATAGTGGATGCAGCCCAGCAAATCCGCCGCAGGGATGGACTTGCGGATAAAATCCTCGTCCTGTGCATCCCGCACCTTGTTGGCAACCACCCGCACCCGCTTCACGCCCAGGTCGTCTGCCAGGCGCTTGACGTTGCGGTAGGTCTGAACGGAGCGGGCACCCGGCTCAATGACCACGATGAACTGATCCATATTGGATGCCGTCCCCCGCCCCAGGTGCTCCAGCCCGGCCTCCATGTCCATGATGACCACATCATCCTTGCGATAGGTCAGGCTGGACAAAATGGCCTTGAGCATCACGTGCTCGGGGCAGACACAGCCGCTGCCGCCCACGTCTACCGTGCCCATCACCAGCAGCTTCACGCCGTTGATGTCCCGGGCGAACTTCTCGGGAATGTCCGCCACATAGGGGTTGAGCTTGTAGAACTTATTGGAAGGGTCGGCACCGGTGCGTTCTTCCACCAAGGTGCGCATTTTGGAGATGGGGACAATCTTATCCACTTCTTCCTGGCTCAGCCCCAACGCCAGGCCAAGATTGGCATCCGGGTCCACATCAGCCGCCAGGACAACCCTGCCTTCATCGGCATAGAGCCGCGCCAGTGTGGAGGACAGCGTGGTTTTGCCCACGCCGCCCTTGCCGGTAATGGCAACTTTCATCCGATGCGCCCCTTAGATGCCCAGGGCAGCGCGCTTCTGCTCGATGCGCTCAATCATCATGTCGCCCAGCTTTTCGATGTCCTTCTCCACGGTGTACTTGGCTTCCACCCACTGGTTGATACCGTCTTCGCCGGTGAGCAGGTCGCAGATTTCGGAGGAGCCGGAAACATAGGGGTCAACGCCCAGGTAAGTATCCAGGCCGCTGGCAACAACATAGTTACCAATGGAAACAGCCTTCTCACTCATCCATTCGGGTGCGCAGCCCACCACGGGCAGCTGGGAGATGTTCAGGCCGGAATCCTTTGCCAGCTCGGCGGCAAGAATCAGCATACGGGAAATATCCACGCAGGAGCCCATGTGCAGCACGGGAGGAATGCCAGCCAGCTCGCACACACGCTTCAGACCTGCACCGCAGTAATCCTTTGCCTTCTCGGGATCCATCAGACCGGCCTTGGCGGCAGCCTGGGCGGAGCAGCCGGACACGATGACAATAATATCGTTCTCCAGCATCTTCTTCATCAGCTCAATGTGAGCGGTGTCGGGGCGAACCTTGGGGTTGTTGCAGCCGACCATAGCCACAGCACCGCGGAGAACACCGGAGGTGATGCACTCCAGCAGGGGCTTGGTGGTGCCGAACTCGTCAACCTGGGAGTTGGCAACGCCGTCCAGCACCTTGACGATGGCTTCCACAGAGTAGCCCACCCGAGTCTTCTGCACCTGGTTGGGGATGTTGACCAGATCCTGGTTACGGTTCTTGAAATTCTCAACAGCCATCTTCACGATTGCCTTGGCGTTGTCACCGGCGTTCTCAGCGGAGAACTGGATGAACTCGGAGTCGGGCATCCGGCAGATGGGAGAGGTGGTGATGAACTTGGTATGGAAGCACTTGGAGAGGGGTCCCAGTGCGGGGAAGATGCACTGCACGTCTACAACAATGGCCTCGCAGGCACCGGTGAGAACCACGTTCTCCTGGCTCAGGAAGTTACCGGCCATGGGAATGCCGTGGCGCATGGCGACCTCGTTGGCGGTGCAGCAGACACCGGCGATGTTGATGCCCTTGGCACCGACACTCTTTGCCAGAGCAATCATCTCGGGGTCGTTTGCGTAGTAAACAATCATTTCGGACAGGCTGGGATCATGGCCATGAACAATGATGTTGACCATGTCCTTCTCCATCACGCCGATGTTGGCGGTGGAGTCAATGGGCTTGGGCGTGCCGAACAGCACATCGGACAGCTCGGTGCCCATCATGGAGCCGCCCCAGCCATCGGACAGGCCGCAGCGCAGCGCCTGGCGCACCAGTGCTTCGGGCAGACTGGTATTGCCCATATGGGTCATGTGCAGGGCGGTGGCAACCTCGCGGTCGATGGCGCGGGGCTCAATTCCGGCGTTGTGCCACAGCTCCTGGGTGTGCTCGGGTGCGCGCTTCAGGAAGCGCTGGGTGCCAAAAGGCTTGCCGTATTCCATCAGGCCGAGTTCGGCGACCTCATGAGCCAGGTCATAAATGTCCTTGCCCTCGGTTTCAACGCCCCATTCCTTGGCGATGCGAACGAGCTTCTCGGGGTCCTTGACCTGATAATTGCCGCCCTCTTTTGCCTGATACAGGGTGTGGCAGATTTCACGGCCATGGTCAGAGTGGGTTGCGGAGCCACCGGCGGTGAAGCGCAGGAAGTTACGGCCAACAATGCCGTGGACATCACAGCCGCAGATACCGCGGGGACTCTTGCGGGTAATGCGGCAGGGGCCCATGGAGCAGATACGGCAGCAGGTGCCCGCCTCGCCAAATCCGCAGTGGGGAGTCTGGTTCTTGACACGCTGCTGCCAGGAGTCAGCGCCGACCTTCTTGCCGTTTTCCAGCAGAGAATTGGTGGCAGCCTCCATCTCATCAACAGTGGTCAGATATGCCCAATCCTTCAAAGTGATTTCCTCCTAAAAAAGATATTCATTGAAACGAACGATACGGCATAAGTGCCATAGTGTATCGATAATATTGTACTAATTCCGACCTCAAAAGTCAACTGGCAGGATGGTGAGAAATATGTCACTTTTTCTATCCCCCCAGGGGGGATTTTTGGTGAATTTTACGTCCGTGTAAGCGGACGCAGATAAGAGATAATAGATAAGAGTGAATCGGTAATAGTGAAGAAGCTTTCTCCGGCAGCCCTGAGCGTTTTACTGATTCCTTCTTTACTATTCACTTTTCACTCCTCACTTCGCTGCACCTTCGCAGCACAGCGGTTCGGTGAAGGGCGCAAAAAATCCTCCGCACTGATGGCGGAGGGCGTTGACAAATCCCCCAGAATGGGGTACATCGAGTAAACGTGCGATGTACCCCTATTTTTATATAGATTTCAGAAAAACATGGGTTCGCGTGGCACCAGATAAGAGATAGCAAGGAATGACTGCACCGCCTGTGGAAATAGGATGAAAATTATTATCTATTCCCTATTCTCTATTATCTGAGCACACACAGTGGGCGTTTCTGATGCCCCAGGCAGATTAAATTTTCTTCACCGTTGCGCCGGTAAACAGGCTGCACGGAATCAGCTCTTTGCGGGGGACAAACTGCTCCCCCTCCTCCACGGCACGGATAAGCTCCGCTGCACAGGCGCTGCCCAAAGCCGCCGTGTCCTGCTGGACGGTGGTCAGGCTGATAACCTTTCCAACCGTGATGCCGTCATAGCCCGCTGCGCTCACATCCCCGGGCACGGACAGCCCCAGCTCCTCCAGCGCCCGGCGGCCACCGAAAAAGGAAAAATCATCCGGGTAGAGGATGCAGGTGGGCGGCTCCGGCAATGCCATGAGCCGACGGGTCACCGCTGCCGAACACTCCCCGTCATGATAGCGGGCAGTTTGGATATACTCCGGGGGCAGTTCCAGACCCAAGGCGGCGCAGGTATCGAAAAAGCTCCTGCGGCGAATGGCCGTAACCGCGCCGTCCTCGCCAAAAATGGCCGCAATGCGCCGGTGTCCCTGGGCATAAACGTACTCCAGCAGGCTGCGAATGCCGCTGACATTATCCGACTCGATGCAGCTGCAATTTTCATAGGGGTAATCCAGGGACACCACCGGCACACCGGTGCGCTCAAATTCCTCCACCGCTGCCGCCGCCCAGTCGCTCACCAGCACCGCCACGCCGTCGCACCGGCGGAAGCGCACATGGCTGATATAGTCGCTGCCCCAAGGCCCGGTTTGAGAGCTGATGAGGGTAACATCGTAGCCCAGCTCCTCGGCATGGCGCTTGAAGCTGTCCAGCACATAGGCAAAATATTCATGGGTCAGTCCGCTTCTGGTGCCATCATCGAAGATGACCCCCAGATTGTGGGAGCGGCTGGTTTTCAGGGCACGGGCAGCCGAATTGGGGGTATAGCCCAGGGCCGATGCCGTCTGCTGAATGCGCAGGGCAGTTTCCGCGCTGATGTCGGACGCTCCATTAAGCGCTTTGCTGACTGTCGCAACAGAAACGCCGCATTCCTTTGCCAGCATTTTTAAAGTAACCATAAGCCTTTCGCCCTTTCTTTTCCGGCAATCCGTTTTTTCTCTTTTGTTGGCAGCGAAAACGTTTTCATTCCGTTTTATTATAGGTTATATCGCAAATTCTGTCAATAGCGATTATCCGCAGACACCGCCACCGGATAACGACGCTACGGGGCTTGTCCCGATACGCTACTGCCCTGCCCCGCCCGGTGACGATACTGCACGTCAAACTGCTATCCGATCCATAATTGGAAGAAAAACCGCCCCGGTACTACCAGTACCAAGGCGGTCATAATACAATCTACTTTGTCAATGCGGGTTCTTTCTTCTCCGCCGTTTTTCTTCCAGAGTATGGGTCGCCGCAGGAACGCTTCCCATCGATATGTTCAAACAGGTCTTCCTTGATTGCATGACCCAGCGGATCCAAAACGAAGTCAATTCCTTCCCTGCGGGCTAACTTTGCAGCCGGGACAAAATCGGCATCACCGGCAATCAGCACAATCTGATCTACCTGCCTTTTATATGCCAGGGATGCAATGTCCATACCAATCTTCATATCAACGCCCTTTTGTTTGATGGAGGTGGTAAAGTCCCTCTCTGTAAGCTCGTCCGCTGTTCTTTTTCGTAGAACAATATCCTTTGTGGCCTTTTCGGTCAGAACATACGTTGCGGAACCCTCGTCAATATTTCCCAATCGGAGTGCGACCTTTCTTTTCTTCGTCAACTCCTTCAAGAATTGATTCATCCAATCGTAGTGGGGCGTTTTGGAAAAATCAACCGTCCGGTTCAATAACGGGTGAAAAATCTTTTTACTGCACGGAAGACAGTCATACTAGAAAATACGATACAAATCATGGTCGCGCACATGCTCGTGAAGATGCCGGTAGCAGTATTTCACAAGTGCATCCGCCGCTTCTTCCGGCGTATGCTCTATGCCTTTTGCGAATTTTCTTCTGTAAAATCCGCCGTCTACAAGAATTGCCGTTCCCGCCATGTCTATCTCCCCTAAAAAGCAAAATAAAGTCCTTGGGCTCGGCCAATCCCAGATTAACGGGGGCGTACTGCCAAGGACTTGATAATGGGCAACGGAGGCGATGGTGATTTACCATGTTCGTTGTACCGTTATTCTAGCCGCTTGGAACGTAAATGTCAACCGTAAATTGTAAACTTTGTGTATTTTGCTTAACCCTCTCCCGCATTGCCAGTAACAGCAAAGCCCCGGCATTACACCGGGGCTTTGGATTTAACAGATATTACACCGTTTCCACCTTAATGGTATTGGTATTGCCGGTTTTGCCATTGATGGGGCCACCGGTAAGCACCACCCGGTCGCCTTTTTCCAGGTGCAGTACCTGTTTGGCGCTGGACATGGCATGGAAGAACATCACATCCTGGCTGGTGAACTCCTCCGCCAGCACAGGGGTTACGCCCCAGCTCAGGGACAGGCGGCGGTAGATACGCTCGTCGGTGGTCATACCGATGATGTCCACAGGGCAGCGGAAGCGGCTGACCATCCGGGCGGTAGTGCCGGAAACGGAGCAAACCACGATGCCCTTGGCCCCAACATCAATGGCCATGGCGCAAACAGCATGAGAGACGGCATCCAAGGTATTGCGGATGCGGAAATCAGCCTTATAGAACCGCTTCTGGTAGCTGGTGTGCTGCTCAGTGAACTCGCAGATGTCTGCCATGGTCTTCACGGCCTCCACGGGGTGTTTACCGGCAGCGGACTCGCCGGAGAGCATCACCGCGCTGCTGCCATCGTACACGGCGTTGGCCACATCGGAAATCTCGGCACGGGTGGGGCGGGGGTTCTGAATCATGGATTCCAGCATTTCCGTTGCGGTAATCACTCGCTTGCCCAGCATCCGGCAGGTGGAGGTCAGACGCTTCTGGATGGCAGGCACTTCCACGAAGGGAATTTCCACGCCCAGGTCGCCGCGGGCAATCATGACACCGTCTGCAAGCTCGCAGATTTCCTCGATGTTATCCACACCGGAGCGGTTTTCAATCTTTGCAATCAGCTCGATGTTGCCGCCGCCGTTGGCATTGAGGAAGCTTCTGAGCTCCTGCATATCGCTCCTGGAGGACACAAAGGAAGCAGCTACAAAGTCCACCTCATTCTGAATGCCGAACAGCAGGTCCTGCTTGTCCTGTTCGCTGAGGTAGGGGCCGGACATGACCTTATTGGGGAAGCTCATGCTCTTCCGGTCGGAGAGCACGCCGCCGTTGAGCACCTTGGTCACGATGTCCGCGCCCTCAATGGCGGTAACCTCGCAGACCACCAGGCCGTTGTTGACCAGGATGCGGTCGCCCACATTCAGGTTCTCGGTGAGTTTTTTATAATTGACGCTGACGCGGGTCTGGTCACCCTCCACCTCATCGGTGGTAAAGATGAAGGTGTCACCTTCGTTCAGGGTGATTTTGCCGTCTTTGAAGGTACGGATGCGGTACTCCGGGCCTTTGGTGTCCAGCATGATGGCGATGGGCAGCCCCAGTTCCTGGCGGACTTCCTTCACCAAATCCATTTTGGCCTGCTGCTCAGGGTAAGTGCCGTGGGAGAAATTCATTCGAGCCACATTCATACCGGCCTTGCACATAGCCGTCAGCGTCTCTTTGTTCTGAGAAGCAGGGCCGATGGTGCAGATAATTTTTGTTTTACGCATATCAAGGTCACTCCATTTTGTTTTTGGTTTTTCGCACATCATAGCAGAAATGAGAAAAAAATACAATAGTTTTTTAGGCGGCAATGCCCCGGTTACCGCTCAAAAAACGGTTTGCACACATCAACTGTAGGGGACGACTGGAAGTCGACCCCTCCATGGCGTTTTGGTAGAAAAAATCCCGTGGTTTCCGAAGAAACCACGGGACTTTGGAATCTTACTTATTCAGATAAGCGTCGATGGCGGCAGCGCCCTTCTTACCGGCACCCATTGCCAGGATGACGGTGGCAGCGCCGGTCACGGCATCGCCGCCGGCGAACACGCCCTCACGGGTGGTCATCTCGTTCTCATTGACCACCAGGCAGCCCTTGCGGTTGGTGTCCAGGCCGGGGGTAGTGGAGCGAATCAGGGGGTTGGGGCTGGTGCCCAGAGCCATGATGACGGTGTCCACATCCAGCACGAACTCGCTGTCGGGAATCTCCACGGGACGGCGGCGGCCGGAAGCATCCGGCTCACCCAGCTCCATGCGGACGCACTTCATGCCGCACACACGACCGTTCTCATCCCCCAGAATCTCCACGGGGTTGCACAGGGTCTTGAACTCGATGCCTTCCTCCTTGGCGTGGTGCTGCTCTTCCTTCCGGGCGGGCATTTCTGCTTCGCCGCGGCGGTAGACAATGTACACCTTGTCGGCACCCAGACGCATGGCGCAGCGAGCGCCGTCCATGGCAACGTTGCCGCCGCCCACCACGGCTACCGCCTTGGAGCGAATCACGGGGGTGTCGTAGCTTTCGTCATAAGCCCGCATCAGATTGGTACGGGTCAGGTACTCGTTGGCGGACATCACGCCCTTCAGGCTCTCGCCGGGGATGTGCATGAACATGGGCAGACCGGCACCGGAGCCAACAAACACAGCCTGGAAGCCCATCTCGAACAGCTCGTCGATGGTCAGCACACGACCGATGACCATGTTGGTCATGACCTTCACGCCCTGTGCTTCCAGCTTCTTCACTTCGTTTGCCACAATGTCCTTGGGCAGACGGAACTCAGGAATGCCGTAAACCAGCACGCCGCCGGCGGTGTGCAGCGCCTCGAACAGAGACACCTCATAACCCTTCTTTGCCAGGTCAGAGGCGCAGGTCAGGCCGGCAGGGCCGGAGCCGACCACGGCAACCTTCTTGCCGTTGGGCTCTGCCTTCTGGGGCATGGCGTTGACATTCTCCCGATACCAGTCGGCCACGAACCGCTCCAGGCGGCCGATTGCCACAGGCTCACCCTTGATGCCGCGCACGCAGCGAGCCTCGCACTGGGTCTCCTGGGGGCAGACACGACCGGACAGGGCGGGCAGCGCATTGGTGGAGGTGATGATTTCGTAAGCAGCCTTAAAGTCACCGGCAGCAACCTTGGCGATAAATTCAGGAATGCGCACATTGACGGGGCAGCCTTCCACGCACTTGGGGTTCTTGCAGTTCAGGCAGCGACCGGCTTCCTCCTGTGCCATTTCAGCAGTATAGCCCAGGGCAACTTCCTTAAAGTTGCGGGCACGAACCTGGGGGTCCTGCTCGGGCATCGGGGTTTTGGTCAGAGTCATATTTGCCATTTCCGTATCCTCCTTATTTAATCAGTGCCTTGCCCATGGCTTCCATGCGGCAGACATGACCTTCGGCAACCTCGGCCTCCCGGTCACGATAGGTGACGTTGCGGCTCATCAGCTCTGCAAAGTCCACCTGATGACCGTCGAACTCGGGGCCATCCACGCAGGCGAACTTGGTCTCGCCGCCCACGGTAACACGGCAGCCGCCGCACATACCGGTGCCGTCCACCATAATGGGGTTCAGGGACACCATGGTGTGAACACCGAAAGGCTCGGTGGTCTTGCACACAAACTTCATCATGGGAACAGGTCCGATGGCCAGCACCTCATCATACTGGATGCCGCTTTCCAGCAGCTGCTGGAGCTTCACGGTACCGAAACCCTTTTCGCCGTAGGAGCCGTCGTCGGTCATCAGATACAGATTGGTGGACGCTTCCTTGAACTCGTCCTCCAGAATCACAATATCTTTGGAGCGGAAGCCAATGATTACGTCCACAATGGCACCGGCCTCCAGGAAGGCCTTGGCAGCAGGCAGTGCAATGGCGCAGCCGACACCGCCGCCGACAACGCACACCCGCTTCTTGCCCTCCACATCGGTGGGACGACCCAGGGGGCCGACAAAGTCATGGATGTAGTCACCCTCGTTCAGAGCACCCAGCGCCTTGGTGGAGAAGCCCACCTTCTGGAAGATGATGGTAACGGTGCCCTTCTCCCGGTCATAGCCGGCGATGGTCAGGGGAACACGCTCACCCTTTTCATCAATGCGGAAGATGATGAACTGACCGGCCTTGGCCTTCTTGGCAACGAAGGGGGCTTCGATGTCCATGAGGGTGACGGCGGAGTTCAGCTCTTTTTTGCGAACGATTTTATACATATTGATATCCGTCCTTTTTATCAAATATAGACTGGGGAAATATGGGATGGCGTTCCTTTCATTATAATCCGCCCGTCATTATTTGTCAAATTATTTTCATGACGCTACAGGACGATTGCACGAGTTAAAATGATATGAACACTTTGTCGGTAGAATTGGCGACCCCTAGCCTACGCAACTGAGTGCTTCGTTAGGTGGTAATATCTAAAATCTACTGAGTTCTTGGCTTCCCCCGGGGGGAAGCTGTCAGCCATGACGGCACTTCGG
>URPI01000026.1 GCA_900549705.1 uncultured Eubacteriales bacterium | reverse complement strand
GACGGCAAGCATTCCGGCAGCCACACAAACCCAGCCAAAGCCCTGGTGATAAAGCGGGAGATTATGAAGCAGACGGGATGCGATACCAAAGGGAACGCCTGCCTTTTCCAGTGCATAGAGGATGCTGATTACCGCAGTTCCGATCACTGTCATGGGGTAAGCAAAGCGGTTCCGCTTCCACAAATCGTGGCTCAGTCCCAACAGGATCAACACAATGGAAACCGGGTAGATGGCATTCAGGATAGGAACAGAAATACTCAGAATCATGTTTAACCCCAGATTGCACACCAGGAAGGAAAAAAAGGTAATCACATATACCCAGCCCTTATAAGAAACCTTTTTGAAAAGGGCAGAAAAATACTGGGAGATGGAATTGATGAGGCCGACGCAGGTGGTCAGGCACGCCAGAGTAAAGATTGCGGCCAGCAGCACCGCGCCGGTACTGCCAAACACCTGATACACAATGCAGCGCAACGTCCAGGCACCGTTTTCCTGAATTTCATACACGCCGGAGCTGCACATCCCCATATAGGATAGCATGGCGTACACCAGTGTCAAAATCAGCCCCGCTAAGAGACCTGCGCGGATTGTGTAACGCATTTTATCCCGCTTCTGTTCCAGTCCAAAGGTTCCCAATGTTGTGGAAATCACCAGGCCAAAATTCAGAGCTGCTATGGTATCCATGGTATTATATCCCTCTGTAAAACCCTTAAGCAGCGGCGAAGCCTGATAAGCCTCCTGTGCATCCGCCACACTTACTTTTCCCCGGAACAAAAAGCAGAGGAACAGCAGCGTCAGCAGGGTCAGCAGCGCAGGAGTAAGCCCCCTGCCAATACGGTCAACCAGCTTGCCCGGATTCAGACACAGCCAGAGGGCAACCAGGAAAAAGGCAAGAGAATAGACAGCCATCCAGAGCGCGGCATTTGCCTGCTGGGGCAGGTACGGTGCTACTGCCATCTCAAACGGTACGGAAGCCGCCCTGGGAATGCCCAGCCCCGGCCCAATGGAGAGATAAATGAGGACGGTAAACACCAGACTGAACCGCTTTCCCACCTGCTGACCCAGCTTTTCCAGGCCATCGAACCGAGCAACAACAACCACACCCAGCACCGGTAAAACTACAGCTGTTGCCAGGAAGCCAATCATGGCAGGCAAGGTTTTATTTCCGGCATTTTGACCCAGGAATGGCGGAAAAATCAGGTTGCCCGCTCCAAAAAACAGAGCAAATAGCATCACGCTGACCACAAGCAGGTTCTTTTTCGACAGTTTCATCATCATGTCCTCTTTCTTTTTGTTGTTTGTATAAAAAAGACCCGTCTCAAGTTTCCTTGAGACGAGTCTTGCAATGCAATACCCGCGGTACCACTCAAATTGCACGCCAAAGCGTGCCTCTTTCAGGCTCCAACAAGCCCTAGACACTCACGCAGTCCACGCGGAAGCCCCTACTGGCAGTGCTTTCGAGGTCTTCAGCTCAGAAGGGATGGGATATGTATGAAAGCAGTCTGCCAGGCTTCCACCATCCCCAGCTCTCTATCTGACCAACAGTCAAATCCGTCTTCGTCATCGCTTTTTTATTCAACTGAGGATATTCTACAAGCATTTTTTCGCTGTGTCAAGAGTCAATATGAAAAATGCCGAGAGGAGTTTTTCTTTCAAGAATGCCTGTGCCAGTTTGCCGCACTTTCTTTTTCTTAGAATTGTTCATTTCGCAGATTGTAATTGCCGAACTGCTGTGATATTCTAAATGCGCTTTGTTTCCGTGTCAAAAAAGGATGAAGAAATACACATTATACGAGGGGTTTTCATGAAAAGCCAACTAAAACCAAATTATCTGTTTTCAAACCGTGATCTGGTATCCTTGATTTTGCCCCTGATTTTGGAGCAAACCCTTGCCATCACTGTCGGCATGGCGGATACCATGATGGTCGCTTCCGTGGGTGAAGCCGGTGTATCCGGCGTTTCCCTGATGGACATGGTTAATAATCTGATATTCAGTGTTCTTGCCGCGCTGGCAACCGGCGGCACAGTGGTGGTGAGCCAGTATTTGGGCGGCAACCGTAAGGCCGAGGCAAGGAACGCGGCAGAACAGGTGCTGCTTACGGTTTCTTCTGCCGCTGTAATTCTGGCCGTGTTCACCGGCCTGTTCCGCGAGAGGCTTATCCGTCTGCTTTTCGGCTCCATTGAGTCGGATGTAATGGAGGCAGCACTGACTTATCTGACCATCTCCGCCCTCTCCTACCCTTTCCTTGGCATCTACAACGCCTATGCCGCGCTGTTCCGCGCCATCGGCAAAACCAGCGTTACCTTTTACACTTCCATTGTCGGCAACGTACTGAACATTGTGGGCAACGCAGTCTGCGTCTTTGGTCTGCATATGGGTATTTCGGGCGTGGCGCTCCCCTCGCTGATTTCCAGGGCGGTTATGGCTCTGATTCTCTGCCTGTGCCTGCAGAATCCGGCACAAGCGCTATGCATCGACCGGCTGATTCTCCGCCCTGACAGGAATGAAATTCGGAAGATTCTTTACATCGGCATCCCCGGCGGCATTGAAAATGCGATTTTCCAGGGTGGACGGGTGGTTGTCGTCAGCATTATTTCCCTGTTTGGAACCGTCCAGATTGCCGCCAACGGCGTTGCCAACAGTCTGGACAGTATGGGCTGCATCGTGGGACAAGCCATGAATCTTGCCATGGTAGCTGTTATCGGCAGATGCGTTGGGACATCAGATCAGGCGCAAATTCGCTATTACACCAAAAAGCTGATGGCCTTTACTTTCGGTGCAACCGCCGCTGTGAACACACTGATTATTGCGGCCCTCCCCTTTCTGTTGTCCATCTATGGTCTCAGTACGGAAACCACGAAGCTTTCCTACCAGCTGGTACTGATTCACAACAGTGCCGCCATTGTGCTGTGGCCTCTGAGCTTTGTTTTCCCCAATATGCTCCGCGCCTGCAACGATGTAAAGTTCCCCATGTATACCGCAATTTTCTCCATGGTTGTCTTTCGGATTGGATTTAGCTATATTCTGGGTGTTCAATGCTCCATGGGCGCACTGGGGGTATGGTATGCCATGCTTCTGGATTGGATTTTCCGCAGCATCTGCTTTATTGCACGGTACTTCCACGGCGACTGGAAAAAGGCCATGTTCCGGCTGACAGAAAAATCCGCATAAACTTGCTCCGTTATAAAAAGGCACCTGTGCATTCCCCTTTTGGTCACGCACAGGTGCTTTTCCTTGTTATTTTACAGCCTTGACTGCTTCGATTGCCTCGCTGAGAGCATCGGTATTCACGGTTTCCATCTGGCCGTTATCAAAGGCCTCCGCCACGGCAGGGTCGATGGGCAGCCGCGCCAGGATGGGCAGCCCCTTTTCGGCGGCAATTTCTTCCAAGTGGCTCTTGCCGAACACATTGATTTTCTTGCCGCAGTCCGGGCACTGGAGATAGGAATAGTTCTCCACGAAGCCCAGCACTGGAATGTGCATCATGTCCGCCATTTTGACCGCCTTATTTACAATCATGGACACCAAGTCCTGAGGGCTGGTGACAATGATGATGCCGTCCACCGGCAGGCTCTGGAACACCGTCAGGGGGACATCGCCGGTTCCGGGAGGCATATCCACAAACATATAGTCAACGTCTTCCCAGATTACATCCGTCCAGAACTGCTTGACGGCACCGGCAATCACCGGGCCACGCCAGACCACAGGGTCGGCAGGGTTATCCAGCAGCAGGTTGATGGACATCACCTGAATGCCGGTGCGAGTCAGGGCAGGATACAGCCCATCCTCATTGGCTCCCTGGCACTCCTTCACACCAAAGGCGGTGGGGACAGAGGGACCGGTAATATCAGCATCCAAAACACCTACCCGCTTGCCCTCCCGAGCCATGGCAACTGCCAGCATGGAGGTAACGGTGGACTTGCCGACACCGCCCTTGCCGGACACGACTGCAATCACCTTTTTGACAGTGGATTTGGGATTCAGCTTTGCCAGCAGGCTTTCTGCCTTGCGGTCGGCACAATCAGAGCCACAGCTGGAACAATTTCCGCTACAAGAACTCATTTGTATTTTTCGCTCCTTCAACAATGATGTGGTTATTATATGCTTATTTTTCCCCGGTGTCAATCACCAAGGTCGGACTGAGCAGCTTCCCACTGCTCCATCAGCGCCATAAGCTGCTCCTCCGCCGCTTCCTTTTCTTCCATCAGGCGGCTCAGCTCCTGATAGTCTGCGGCAGCAGCCTGGATTTTTTCATCCATGGCTGCAATGGCTGCCTCCTGCTTTTCAATCTCCCGCTCCAGCTTTCGCACCAGCTTGTCGGAATCCTTGGTGCCGCCCTTTGGCTTTTCCTTCTTCTCCTTGGCAGGCAGCTTCACCACCTGCTTTGTGGCGGCCTCATGCTCCAAAATGGAACGGTATTTCTGATAACCGCACCGGAAATCCCGGATGGTTCCATCCTCCAGGAGCCAAATACGCTCCGCAAATTTCTCAATGAAATAGCGGTCATGGGAAACAAACAGTAGCACCCCTTCAAATTCCTCTATGGCAGCCTCTACCCACTCCCGGGACGCAATGTCCAAATGGTTGGTCGGCTCGTCCAGAATCAGCAGATTGATTTTTTCATCCATGAGCATACACAGCCGAAGCCGGGACTGCTCACCGCCGGAGAGATTACCAACGCTTTTGAACACATCCTCCCCCTGGAACATAAAGGCACCCAGTCGGTCACGGGCAGTCTGAGGGGTGCAGTTCTTTTCATAGAGCATGGTATCATAAAGGCTGCGCTCCGGGTGGTCAAAATGGATAATCTGAGGCAGGTAACCCCATTTGACTGTGGGACCAAACTGGATTTTTCCGGTGCAGTCCTCCTCACCCAGCAGGCACTTGATAAAGGTGGATTTTCCGGTGCCGTTGTCTCCCAGCAGGGCAATGCGCTCCCCTGCCTCTACATTCAAATTCACATCCGAAAAAAGCGTCCGCTCACCGAAGCTCTTAGACACATTTTTCATTTTGAATACCACATCGCCGGAAAAATCCTTCTCTCCGAAGGTGGCCTTCATGGTGCGCTCTGCCTTGGGGCGTTCCGTCCGTTTGATGCGCTCCATCCGATGCTGAATGGACATGGCACGGCGGTACAAGGTGCGGTTGTTGATGCCCCAGCCCTTCATCCGCTCCACTGTATAGCCCAGCTGTTTCAGCTTTGCCTGTTCCTGCTCATACTGCTTCATTTGCAGGTCGAAGCGAGCCTGCTTTTCATCCATGTAGAAGGAGTAGTTGCCGGAATAGAATTCCGCATGGCCGTCCACAATTTCAATCACCCGCTGGGCAATCTGGTCAATAAAGTAGCGGTCATGGGAAATGGCAAGTACCGTGCCCTTAAAGGCCTTGATGTAGTTTTCCAGCCATTCCACGCTGTTAAGATCCAGGTGGTTGGTGGGTTCGTCCAGCAGCAGAATGTCTGTCTTTTCCAGCAGAAGCCGGGCGAGGTTCACTCTGGTTTTTTCGCCGCCGGAGAGGCTGGCAAACTCCTGACTGCGCTGCTCCTGGGAAATGCCCAGGCCATTGCAGATTTTGTCCACCTCCACATCCATCTCATAGCCGCCACCAGCCTGAAAGCGGCTGCTCAGCCCATCATATTCCCGCAGCTGGCTTTCCGTTGCCCCCGCCTGCATCATATTTTCCAGCTGGCGCATTTTCTTCTGCACCTGCTGCAATTCCCGATAGGCAGAGCGCAGTACATCCTCCACATTGTAGCCCTCCGGGAAAATGGGAATCTGGGAAATCAGCCCCAAGCGTTTATTGGGATTGACGTAGACCTCGCCCTCATCATAATCAATTTCCTTTGTCAGAATGCGAAACAGCGTGGTCTTGCCGCAGCCGTTGCGCCCCAGAATGGCGACCCGCTCGCCCTCCTGGATTTCAAAAGAGAGTCCTTGCAACAGGTTCTCTCCGATGACAAAAAACTTTGTCAGATTATTTACGGATATATCAACCATTCTTTTTCTCCAACGTTGTAACCAAGTTTCTTAGTTCATCCGCTGTCATCAGCAGATTCAGCGCTTGCAGCAGCGCATTTGCACTCATATGTTCCGGCAGATTCATCGCCTTTTGGACGCATAGGCGTTTTACGCTGCTGTCCGTCCCGCCGGACAGCCCCAGTTCCACGAAATCCTGCTTTGTAATGGCAGTGCGTGGGCTATCCTGCGTTTCATCGTCAAAGGTAGCGCCGCAAGCACGCAGCGTCTCCAAAATCACTTCCGGGCGCATTCCCTCCACGCCCAGCTTTCCTTCCTTGCCCGGCGCTGCTTTCCGCTTTTCTTTTCCGGCAATGTCAGGAATATAGGCGTGCTTGAGGTATGCGCCAGGGATTGCACTTTTCAGGTGATTGCGAATCACAAATCCGGCACCATCGGAATCCGTCAGCACAATCAGCCCCCGCTTCTGCGCCACGGTACGCAGAAGTGCCATCTGCTCCTTGTTTTTGAAAATTCCAAATCCATTGGTTTCAAAAATAGTGGCATCCACAATCTGGCTGAGGGTATTGCGGTCGTAGCGTCCCTCCACGACAATGGCTTCTTTAATTTTTACCATGCCGTGCCTCCGCTGCCAGACGCAGAACCAGCAGCTCCAACAGCCGCTGACTGTCATCAAATGAGGTTTTCATCTGATAATCCGTCTCCATCACCAAGGTACAAGCATCCGCACAAAAAGACTTGTCCAGCCGTCGGGCGGCATCCATCAGTTTTCTGGCGGGGTAATCAGGAATGCCGCAGAGCCGTTGCAGTTCATAGGGGCCTTTCCCCTGCTCCTGTAAAGTCTTTGCCACGCCCAGTCGCCGGAAATGATTTCCAACAGCGCCCAGGATAGCCAGCGGCTCCTGCTGCATCTTCAGCAGGGTTTGCAGACTTAAAAATGCCTTTTCATAGGAGCCTTCCCCAATCCGGTCGGTCATCTGGAATACCACCGCATCCAAGACAGGCTCGGTAACGGCATCAATGTCACTTTTTTGGATTTCGTCCGCACCGGAATAGGCACATATCTTCTCAATTTCTCCATGAAGTGCCGTCATGGTACCGCCGGTTATTTCAATCAAATAGGCACTCAGCTCATTGGATATTTTTTTCTTCTGAGCAGCAAAGTGCCTGGACACCCACGGAATCAGTTCCTTTTGATCTTGCTTGCAAAACTCCACCGCAAGGCCGTTTTTATCAATGGCCTCCCAAAGTTTTTTCTGCCGTTTGTCCGGCTTCCATGCCACCGTCAGATAGGTAAACACAATGGTGCAGTATTCTGGAATGTCCGAAAGAACGTCAGCAATCTTCCCCCGCTCTGTCTCCCCCAGCTTAAACAAATCAACGTCATCCACCTGAATCAAGGTATGCTCCGCCATCATGGGAAGATTTTCTGCGGCATCCAAAAATTCCGCCACATCAAAATTTTCGCTGTGGAAGCGGTGGAAATTAAAGGATTCCGTCAGTGGATCCAGTAGCTGCTTTTTGATAGCTTCCAGATAGTAAGACATGAGGAAGGTTTCTTCCCCATAGAAAAAGTACAACCGGTCTATGTTTTTATTACGGACGGAGGTTTTGAGCACCTGAAATGCTCCATCCGTTGATATTTTTTTTGCCATGACTACCTCCTAAGCAATACCGAGCCCCGTTTATCCGTCCGGTAGACGGTGCAGCCAAATTCTGAAAGCCGCTCCAACACTTCCGATGCCGGATGCCCATAGGAATTATTGGCTCCCACAGAGATGATAACAATCTCCGGGCGGACAGCCTGAAGGAGCTCCTTGGAAGTTGCTTTTTTCGATCCGTGATGACCGGCAATCAGCACATCCACATCCGGGAGTGCATAATCGCGGATCAGTTCCTTTTCACCAGCTCTGTTGCGATCACCGGTTATCAGTATAACACATTCCTCCGATTCAAACAAGACACCCATGGAGTTTTCATTGTTGGATTTCTCCTCCTTTGCCGGCAAGAGGGTAAGTTTTCCTGTCGGAAGCACATACTGCGTTTCCGCTTGAATCCAGGAAATCCGATCGGCACATTGATTTGCCAGTGAACGGGACATTTTTCCCTTGCCCAGCTCCGGCAGGTAAAAATGCGTTACGTCAACCCGCGTCAGGAGATTTTGCAGCGCCCCGCAATGGTCGCGATCATAGTGCGTTAAAATCACTCCATCCAGGCGAAAAATGCCTTGGCTGAGTAAGGTCTGCGCAACTTCATCGGCGGCTTTTCCGTCATCATCCCCGCCGCAGTCAATAAGATAATTTTCACCCCGATTCTGAAGCAGGATGGCCTGTCCTTCCCCTACGTTCAGGACTTCCAGGCGCAAGGTGTCCAGTCTGGGAACGAGCACCGAAGCTGCAATTGCCGCCGCAAGCATTATTGTACCGGCAAGGGCAAACAACGAAAAATGCTTCCGATAAAGGAGATATGCTGCCACCAGGAGATAGACACATCCCAGCCAAATGATGATGAATTTACTCTGGGTATAAACGGCGGCAAAGGGAATCCGGCAGAGAACTTCCGCCGCCCAGAGCAGCAACCGAATGGGATAGGACAGCAGGCGGGCAAGCATACCGCAAGCACCGGGTATCACTCCGCCCAGTAATCCAACCATAGCAATCCCGGTAAATAGGAACGGAATTATCCACAGCAGCAATAGATTGGATAAAATGCCAATCAGGCTGACGGAACCGAAATAATAGGCACTGAGAGGTGCCGAGGCCAATAGGGCACTGGCAGAAACGGACACTGCACCGGCAAACCAGTAGATAAACCTCGCCTTCCACCCTTTCGGCTTCGTTTTAGAAAATCTCCGCTGGATGCCGGAAAAGATCGGAGAAGCCAGCAGCAAAATCCCCGCCACACTGGCCACAGAGAGCTGGAAACTGACGGAGGCAACTACAAATGGATTCAGAAGCATCATGATAAGGGCTGCGAAGGACAATCCTGTAAGCCCATCGTATTCTTCATTGATGACCGCACCCAGCGCCATCAACAGCGCCATTAGTGTTGCCCGGGTCACAGAAGGAGAAAAGCCGGTAACTGCCGCAAAAAAGGTGAGCACCGGAACGGCAATCAAAAAGGTCAAAATCCGTCTCCGGCGGAAGAAAAGGTAGATGACCGAAAACAGCGCCGAAACGTGCAACCCAGACACGGCAACCACGTGACGAATGCCGCTGACCTTAAAGGCAGTATCTACCCGATAGCTGAAATCCGAGGTATCTCCCAGCAGCAGTGCTTTGGCAAAGGGTGCCGTGTCACCAGGAAAGGCAGCCGTAATGTGGTCGACCGCCGTCTGCTTCGCTCTGGCAGGAAGAAACAGGAGGTTGTTCCAATCCAATTTGTGGGATGACTCCGCCGTTTTCTGGGTAGCGACCAAAAATTGTCCGTTTCCACGGTAGTAGGCAGAATCCTTTCGTCCGGCAGGGGTGGTCAGGCGAAGGCGGAACTCCCCTGCCAGCACTGTCCCCGGCACAATTGGGGCAGTCTCTTTGGGATAAACCGTCAGAAAATATGGCTTCCCGTCAAGGAAGGCCACTGCCTCCACACTGCATCCGTATTTTGTTTTTTGGCTGTAATCCGTGGCTGTCACAGAAAGTGGAACCGTCACACCGTCCATTGGCTCTAAGGAAGACAGGTAGATGTCATGATACTGCCCGCACCAGAAAAGCCCCGCACCCAGCCCAAAGAAAAGGAGCGCAGCAGTTTGCAGATATTTCCGCCTGCGCTGCACCGCAAGGCAGATGATTCCCACCGCCAGAGCAACACACCAGAGGGCAGCAGAATTGCTGCCCCACAGCACCGTTGTACCCAACGCACAGGCAATTGCAAAGCCAACGGAAAACCGAAGCAATCTGCGCATATCCCGCTCCCCTTTCTAAAAAAGGCGCAGCCGTGATTGGCTGCGCCTAAGTGAAAAATTAAACCTTCGCGCTCACAAAGCCTTCAACCAGGCTCAGCGCCTCGTCAACCTTAGCGGCATCCTTGCCGCCGCCCATGGCGGAATCGGGCTTGCCGCCGCCGGAGCCGCCGCAGGTGCTGCACACCAGCTTGACCACTTCACCGGCCTTCAGTCCCTTGGCCACGGCATCCTTGCCGCAGATGGCCAGGAAGGAGGGCTTTTCACCGTTCACAGAAGCCAGCACACCCACAATGTTTGCCGCCTTATCCCGGAGCATATCGCCCATCTGGCGCAGCTTGGCTGCATCCATGCCGGACACCTTGGCAGTGAGAACCTTCACGCCACCAATCTCCTTGGCGCTTTCCAGGAGCTTTTCCACTGCGCCGGAGGCATCCTTGGCCTGATACTGCTCAATCTGACGCTTCAGTTCCTTGATTTCATCCAGGTTGGACTGAATCTTGCCAGCCAAATCGGCAGGCTTGACCTTCAGCTTTGCGGCAGCATCCGCAAGCATCGCCTGGGCATTTTCCATTCTTGCCATGCAAGCCTTGCCAGTATACGCCTCGATACGGCGGACACCGGAAGCGACGCTGCCCTCGCTGGCCAGCTGGAAAGCACCAACCTTTGCGGTGTTATCCAGATGGGTACCGCCGCAGAACTCAATGGAGTAGCCGCCCATGTTGACCACCCGGACGGTCTGACCGTACTTTTCGCTGAACAGAGCGGTAGCACCCAGCTTCTTTGCCTCACTAATGGGCATTTCCTTGATGTCAACGGGATAGCCCTCCAGGATGGAATCCTGAACAATGGCCTCTACCTTTGCCATCTCCTCCTGGCTCAAGGCGGAATAATGGGTGAAATCAAAGCGCAGATAGTCCGGCTCCACCAGAGAACCAGCCTGATGCACATGGTCACCCAAAACGGCGGTCAGTGCCTTTTGCAGCAGGTGCGTTGCGGAGTGTGCCCGCATGATGCCCTTGCGGCGTTCCACGTCAATGGACGCCACAACCGCATCATCCACCTTCAAAGAACCCCTCATCATCTTGCCATGATGCAGGTACTTGCCGCCCTTGTCCTTCTGGACATCCGTCACCTGGAACACACGCTCACCCATGGTGATGGTGCCGTGGTCGGCAACCTGGCCACCCATCTCTGCGTAGAAGGGAGTCTTATCCAGGACAATGATGCCATCCTCGCCGCCGGCAATAGAGCCGGAGACTTCGTCACCGACGCACACAGCCAACACCTTTGCATTGCACTCGCTCTGCTCATAGCCCACAAAGGTGGTGGGGGTATTGTCCAGGCCCAGATCGATGCCAGCCCATGCCAGATCACCCAGTGCCTTCCGTGCCTCACGGGCACGCACCTTCTGCTCCTGCATCAGCTTTGCAAACGCCTTCTGATCCAATGTCATATCCTCATCGGCAACCATTTCCAGCGTCAGATCAATGGGGAAGCCATAGGTATCGTACAGCTTGAAGGCATCGGCACCGGAGAACTCCGTTTCGCCCTTTGCCTTGTGGTCAGCCAGCATTTCGGCAAAAATCTTCATGCCGCCATCGATGGTGCGAGCGAAGTTTTCTTCCTCCACCTTGACCACCTTGGTAATATAGGCGGCGCGCTCCCGCAGGTAGCCATAGTGGCCCTCGTTTTCGTGGACGACGGTTTCCACCACTTCATACAGGAAGGGATGGTTGACACCCAGGAGCTTGCCGTGACGGGCAGCACGACGCAGCAGACGGCGTAGCACATAGCCCCTGCCCTCATTGCTGGGCAGGACACCGTCGGCAATCATAAAGGTGGAAGCACGGATATGGTCGGTAATCACGCGCAGGGACACATCCATCTTTACACTCTGACCATAGGAAGCACCGGTCAGCTCCGTGACCTTGTTGGTGATGTTCATGACGGTATCCACGTCGAACAGGCTGTTGACATCCTGGCAAACCACAGCCAGACGCTCCAGACCCATGCCGGTGTCGATATTCTTCTGTGCCAGTTCCGTGTAGTTGCCCTGACCGTCATTGTTGAACTGGGAGAACACGTTGTTCCACACTTCCATGTAGCGGTCGCAGTCACAGCCCACAGTGCAGCCAGGCTTGCCGCAGCCGTACTTTTCGCCACGGTCATAGTAGATTTCAGAGCAGGGGCCGCAGGGACCGGAGCCATGCTCCCAGAAATTGTCCTCCTTGCCAAAGCGGAAAATCCGGTCGGCGGGGACACCCACTTCCTTGTTCCAAATTTCAAAGGCCTCGTCATCATTTTCGTAGATAGAGGGGTACAGACGCTCCTTGTCCAGCCCCACCACCTCGGTCAGGAACTCCCAGCTCCAATGGATAGCCTCCCGCTTGAAGTAATCACCGAAGGAGAAATTGCCCAGCATCTCAAAATAGGTGCCATGACGGGCAGTCTTGCCGATGTTCTCAATATCACCGGTGCGGATGCACTTCTGGCAGGTGCAGACCCGGTGACGGGGGGGCTCCACCTCACCGGTGAAGTAGGGTTTCATGGGTGCCATGCCGGAGTTAATCAGCAGCAGGGATGCATCATTCTGAGGAATCAGAGAAAAGCTGGGCAGACGCAGATGTCCCTTGCTCTCGAAGAAGGAGAGGAACATCTCGCGCAGCTCGTTGACACCATAAGGCTTGGGATTCATTGGTATAACCTCCAAATTGAAATTCAAAAAAATAAACCTCGCCCCAGAAGTTAGGGGCGAGGATGAATCGCGGTACCACCCTAATTATCCTGCAATCACAGGATATCTTAGCTGCTCTGTAACGGGAGCACCCGTCCCGGTCATCCCGGGCAACGCGAAAGTGGCTCACATCTCCGGCACAAGGGGCTTTCACCATCCCCCTCTCGCTTGGGTGACCGAACAATGATTTGTTTCCGCATGGTCTTTGCATATCGCAGTTATTTTAGCACAAACACAGGAATTGTCAACACCTTTTCTGAATTTGCATTTTCCTGCCTGGAAATTGACTTTTTCCCCGGCAGAGGGTATGATAAGGAAAATGATAAATGAAGGATGGCCGTTTCTCCTATGAAATTCCGAAAAATATATCTGGAAATATCTAATGTTTGCAATCTGAAATGCAGTTTCTGCCCAGGGACAACACGGGCACCAAAAATGATGAGCGAAGAAGAATTTCGGGCGCTGATGCCCAAGCTCCGGCCTTGGTCTGACTTTTTATATTTTCATCTGATGGGCGAGCCGCTGCTCCATCCCCAGCTGGAACGATTTTTGCAAATTGCGGGAGAAGCTGGCTTCCGGGTAATTCTCACCACCAACGGGACGCTGCTGGAGAAGCAAAAAGAGCTGCTCCTCGCCTCCCCCGGGCTGCACAAAGTCAACATCTCCCTGCATTCCTTTGAAGCAAACGAAGCGGGAATGTCCTTTGCATCATATCTGGACGCTTGCCTTTCTTATGGGCAAGCCGCCAGCGGCAAAAAGCTGACCGTTTATCGGCTGTGGAACCAAGGCGGTTTGGACAGCAAAAACGAGGAAATTCTCCGCCGCATGGAGCGATACTTCCCCCATCCCTGGAAGGTGGAGCCACGAGGCACACGGATTGGGGACAGAGTTTATCTGGAATACGGAGAGAAATTTGACTGGCCCTCCATGGAGGCGGAGGAAAGCGACAGACGGAATTTCTGCTATGGGCTGCGGGATCAGATTGGCGTGCTGTGCGACGGGACGGTGGTTCCCTGCTGCCTGGATTCCGACGGAACCATTCCACTGGGGAACTTATTTCGGCAAGAGATGGAAGAAATTCTCCGCTCCCCGCTGGCGCAGGAAATTTGCAACGGATTCTCCCAAGGGGCAGCCGTTCACCCAATGTGCAGACGGTGCGGGTTCGCAAAACGTTTCTCATACTGAAAGGTCAAAAAGAGCAGGCCAAAATTCTGGGTCTGCTCTTTAGCGCATATGAAACAGACTCGGCTGCCGGGTTGGGAGGGCACGGAAGTCGGCAAGCATTTTTTCGTCAATCAGAAATGCCCCCATCTGCGCCAGCGCATCCGCAGCAGGGCTGCCATCCCGGAAGCAATAGAGATTGCTCCAGCTCTTGCGCAGATTTTGAACGCTGCCGTCCCAAGTGCCGCCCCGTTCCAGGGTGCACTGCGCCACAAATACACCATCGCTCAATGCGTGGATGACCCGGTTGCGATGCAGTGCACGGAGAACAGAAAAGCACTCGTCATAATCGTCTTCGCTCAGGTACAGCCGGTGGGCATCCGGGCAGTACTCGTTGAGGGAATCGGCCAACACACTGACCACATATCCACCCGCCTCCAGGCAAGCATCTTGGGCGGCACTGTCCGCACCCCGGGCATTGCCGGAAATCAGCGCAAAGCCTTGCTTTGCCGCCTGAATACCGACTTCCCTGGCAAAGCGCCGGTTTCGTTCTTTCAGTGCCCGGCTTCCCACCAGGGAGACGGAGGGCATGGACAGAATATCCAAATTTCCCTTTGCCCACAGGCAGCCCGGCGCTTCCAGCCCCAGCCGCTTGCGCAATGCCACCGGATAGCCAGGATTGGCGCGGGTGATGGGGGTGCATCCGGTACGCCGCGCCCTGGAAAGGTAAGCATTCAGCTGAAGGGTATCGTCCAGCAGAACCAGCGTCTTTTCTGCCAGCTGCTTTTCCACCCCTGCCGCCAGCAGGTGCTCCAATGTCAGCGCCTCGCTGCCCCCCGACTGCGGAAGATACGCCGCCCGCTGGGCAAGAATTCGCAGCTGGGCGGTGGTCAATGGTCTTCTGTCCGGGTCGCCGAATTTGCTGGACAGCAGCAAATAGCCGCAGTCACCGGCGGTCATTTGAACCGCCTCTTAGGGGCAGCAGGAGCCTTGACTTCCTCCGCCGTTAAATTGCCGCAGGCATCCATCACCATGGGCTGAATCTCATAATGGGAAAATTTTGCAATTTCATCCAGCTTTGCTTTCTCCGGAAAATTGCTCACCAAGCTCCAGGCAATGCCCTTTCGCTTTGCGCGGCCGGTTCTGCCAATGCGGTGGACATAGTATTCATTTTCCTCGGGGATGTCATAGTTGATAACGCAGTCCACGTCATCTACGTCAATGCCGCGGGAGGCAACATCCGTGGCAATCAGCACAGGCAGCTTACCGCTGCGGTAGCGCTGCATGGTTTTCTCCCGCTGACTCTGGCGAATGTCACCATGGAGGCAGTCGCAATCCAGCCCTGCCCGCTGATACTCATCGCACAGGCGCTGGCACATATGCTTGGTATTGCAGAAAATCATCACCCGCTCATAGCCCTGGGTCTTCATCAGCCGGAGGGTAACCTCCGCCTTTTCCAGCGGGGTGCAGCTCAGGCTGTACTGGTCGATGTCCGGTCGATCTTCTTGCTTTGGCTCCACGGTGATTTCCACCTCATCCCGTTGGTACATCCAGGAAACCGTCATGACCTCTTGGGAAATGGTGGCGGAAAAAAGGCCAAGATTCTTTCTGTTTTTAACTTTTTCAATGATTCTGGTCACGTCCTTGAAAAAGCCCATGTCCAGCATCCGGTCTGCTTCGTCCAGGACGACAGTCTGAATTTTGTCCAGGCGGATGGTTTTGCGGTTATAGTGATCCATCAGGCGGCCCGGGGTTGCCACCACAATCTGAGGCTTTTTCTCCATCTGGCGAATCTGGCTGCCGATTCCGGCACCACCATACAGAACTGCCACCCGAATGCCGGTAAAATAGGTCAGCAGCCCCCGCAGCTCATCGCCAATCTGGATGGCCAGCTCCCGGGTGGGTGCCAGAATCAACGCCTGTACCTCGTTGGACGCTGCATCAATGTGTTCAATCATAGGGATACCGAACGCAAAGGTTTTACCCGTTCCGGTAGGTGCCTTTGCAATCACATCCTTCCACTGCAAAAACGGCGGAATTGCCTCTGCCTGAATGGTTGTGGGGTAACCGTAGCCCTTTTGTTCCAATGCCTTGAGCATGGCCTCGGACAGACCCAGGTCTTCAAATGAGATATTTCTTTCTTCCATTTTATTTTCCCTTATATTCTGTATTCTTTTGGTTTCTGTAATTCTAGCATTTTCTTTGCCCTTTTGCAACCTTTTTTCAGAAAGAGTCCCGGGGCTGCCCGCCAGGAGGACGGCGAGACGGATACATTTAATGATATTTTAAGGATTGATTCATGCAGGTGGTGGACAAGCAGAAAAAAATATGGTATATTATAGTGAATTGTTTTGACTCAAAGGTCATATTTTCCTTTTGTCATGGAACAATAAACTGTAACACGCGCATATTGGGAGGAAAACAATATGGTATTTATGCTGCTTGGAACCGGTTTTGAAGAAACCGAGGCGATAACCCCCCTCGACCTTCTTCGCAGAGCCGGTGTGAATATTTTGACCGTTGGCATTGACGGAAAGGTTGTCACCGGAAGCCACAAAATCCGGGTGGAAGCCGACATCACGCTGGATGAAATGGATTTAACCGACATGGAGATGATGATCATCCCCGGCGGAATGGGCGGAGTTGCCAGCCTGCGCGCCTGCCCCGCCGCACTGGAATCATTGAAATTTGCCTGGGAAAACGGGAAGTACGTTGCTGCCATCTGTGCCGGACCCACGGTACTGGCTGACCTGGGCATCACCGATGGGTTGAAGGCCACCTGCTACCCCGGTCAGGAGCAGAATATGGGCAGCGCCGTTGTGGATTCCAGCGCCGCCTTCGTGGTGTCCGGCAACCTGATCACCGGCGCTTCTGCCGGATGTGCCGTCCCCTTTGGCCTGGCACTGGTGGAAGCACTGAAAGGCAGAGAGACTGCCGAAAAGATAAAAGATCAAATTGTGATTCGATAAACGGAGGAACGCTGATGAATGACAATTCCAGTCCAAATCAGAAGCACGGACGATTTGAAGCGCTCCAGGGGGAGCCGATTGTGCCCCCTGATGCAGCGGAAGAAACCGCTGTAGACTATCCTGAAGCAGTTCCCCTGACGGATGAATGTTCCAAAGAGGGGCAGCCGGAGGAGACTCACCCCCACTATCAGGGCAGATTTGCAGCCAAGCACCGGCAATCTGCCGACGAGGCAACCGAAATGGCAGAACCCGAAGCACCGGTCATCCCGGAACGCCCCGCGGAGGAAGATGGAGCAAATCCAGAAATTCCATTTTCACCGGAGTCTCCCGCAGAGGAAGCGTGTACACCGCTGCCCACAGAAGAAACATACGGCGAGGAGCCAATCCCCGCCGCTGACCCAATTCTTCCCCCGCCGCAGATGCAGTGGCAGGAGCCGGAGGAGTCCATTTCTCCAGCGCCTCAATCGGAAAAACGGCGGCGTGCCGTGAAGAAAGGCCGCCCACGCCGCAGAAAGGGAGAGGGCTTGCTGGGAATTCCCAATATTCTGGCAACCGGAGTATGGGTGGCGCTGACCATTTTAATCGGTGTTACCCTGGGGCGGATTGTATGGGTATGCGCCTCGGAAATTCTCGCTTTCGGACGGGAGGACAAGGTTGTCACCATCACCGTGTATGACACGGACACCATTGACGACATCACTCAGAAGCTTGTCCGCAATGAACTGATTCACTATCCCGGCCTTTTTAAGCTGTATGCCAATTTTGCAGTGGACGACGGCGATATCAAGCCCGGCATCTGGGATCTGAACACCAAGTACGACTACCACGCCCTGGTGAAAATGATGTCCCCCTCCTCCTCCAGAGATGTGGTGAAGGTGACAATCCCCGAGGGCTATTCCTGCCGCCAGATTTTTGCTCTGCTGCAAGAAAACAAGGTCTGCACCGTGCAGGACATTGAAAGCTATGCTGCCTCAGGGGAACTGAATGACTATTGGTTCCTGGATGGGGTTGCCCGGGGTGACCGGTACTGCCTGGAGGGCTTCCTGTTCCCCGACACCTATGAATTCTACCAGAACGACACCCCAAAGAGCGTGCTGAACAAGATGCTTTCCAACTTCGACCATCGCTTTGACGAGCAGATGCGGGGCAAGATTCAAACTCTTAATAACCACCTGACCGACCTGATGCGCCGGGATGGCAAAACGCAGGACTATATCGACAGTCACCTGTTTACTGTGCGGGATGTAGTGAATGTGGCCTCCATGATTGAGAAGGAAACTGCCAGCGCGGAGGAAGGCTATACCATTGCCTCCGTCATCTACAACCGCCTGTTCTGCTGGCACGGCAATCCTGCTTACCTGAACATCGATGCCACCATCATCTATGCCCTCAACGGAAAGAACGACCTGACCGCAGAGGATTTGCGCGTGAACAGTCCCTACAACACCTATACCAATGTGGGACTGACTCCCGGTCCTATCTCCAACCCCGGTCTGTCCAGCCTGAAGGCAGCTTTGGAGCCTGCGGACACCAATTACTACTACTATGTGCTGGATCCCACCGCCGGCACCCACGTGTTTGCAACCACCCAGGAAGAACACGATGCAAACCGCGCAAAATTTGGAGGATGATATGAAGAAAATGGAGCTGCTGTGTCCAGCCGGTGACGCTGAACAGCTGAAAATGTCTGTGAAGTACGGCGCAGATGCCGTGTATCTGGCTGGCACAAGCTTCGGTATGCGCTCTTTCGCGGGGAATTTTTCCCCGGAGGCGCTGCCGGAAGCCGTTCAATTTGCCCACAGCCATGGGGTGAAGGTTCATGTAACCGTCAACACCATGCCCAGAAACGAGGAAGTGGCAGCACTTCCTTCCTACTTAGAGCAGCTGGACGATGCCGGCGTGGACGCGCTGATAATCGCAGACCTGGGGGCATTCACTCTTGCCGGAAAATATGCCCCCCATTGCCAGCGCCATGTGTCCACCCAGCAATCCGTTTCCAACTATGCCTGTGCCCAGGCCTGGCACGATTTGGGTGCGCAGCGGGTGGTGCTGGCACGGGAATTGAGCCTGCCTGAGATTGCAGAAATCCGCGCAAAGGTCTCCCCTGACCTGGAAATCGAAACCTTCGGCCATGGTGCCATGTGCGTCAGCTACTCCGGGCGCTGCCTGCTGAGCAACTACATGACCGGGCGGGACTCCAACCGTGGTGCCTGCGCCCAACCCTGCCGCTATCAGTATGCCCTGATGGAAGAAAAGCGCCCCGGCGAATACTTCCCGGTGTTTGAAGACGAGAAGGGAACCTATATCCTCAACTCCAAGGATATGTGTACCATCGACCATCTGAGGGATCTGATGGATGCAGGCATCGACTGCATCAAAATCGAAGGGCGTGCCAAGTCCGCCTACTATGCCGCCATTGTAGCTGGTGCTTACCGCCACTGCATTGACGATGTCTGCGCCGGAAGGCCGGTAGATCCCGTTTGGCGGGATGAAGTGGAGCACGTCTCCCACCGCATCTACTCTACCGGCTTCTATTACGGTGCCCCGGACAGTACACGGAGAACTCCCGCTACATCCGCCAGTGGCAGATTTGTGCGCTGGTGGAACAGTGCGACGAAACCGGAAAGGCTCTATGCAGCCTGCGCAACAAGTTCCGAGATGGAGACGAACTGGAGGTCGTGGGTCCCGATCTGCGTCCCTTCACCATTCACGCAAGCGGTATAGCAGACGAGGAAGGTACACCCCTGGCAGAGCCTAGAACACCGCAAATGAAGTTCACCATTCAGCTGCCAAAAGCTGTCCCGGCAGATTCCATTCTCCGCAGAGCGGTGGACTTGTCCGCAAAATAACAATGGGCTGCTGCATGGCCGTGCAGCAGCCTTTCATATGAATATAAGGAGAATATCTTGAGCAAATATCAAACCACTTCCCGCAAAAGCAAATCTGCGCAGCAGAAAAAGATGGTAACTTTTGGTTGCATTGCCGTTGCGCTGCTGCTGATTCTTGTCATCGCCCTGTTGCTGCTCCCTACCCCGGAAAAGAATCCGCAGCCCACTGTTCCCCCGGCAACCACCCCGCAGCCCACCGCTACAGAAACCCAGCCCGCCCCCAAGGTTGAACCGAAGATTGCAAAGGGCGTAACCATTGGTGGCATCTCCGTGGGGAAAATGACCCGGGAGCAGGCCATTGAGGCAGTCGGCGCTTCTCTGGAAGACATCTACCAAAAGGAAAATATGGTCATTTCCCTGGGGGATGATACGCTGACCCTCACCCCTTCCCAATCCGGGGCGCACCTGGATGTGGAAGCGGCTGATCAGCCCTATCCCTGAACTGTCCATAAACGCTGTTCCTGAAAA
>URPI01000025.1 GCA_900549705.1 uncultured Eubacteriales bacterium | reverse complement strand
GCGGGGGCACTTCGTGCCAGCGGGTCGCCAAATTGGCGACCCCTACGTTGCTCATTCTATTGACAATGTGTTCATATATATTTAACTCATGCAATCGTCGTGAACGCAAGAAAAATTATATTGATTATTCGTACCGAATAGTGTATACTATTTACGAGGTGAATCCTTTGGAAACACGAACAGGAAATTTAATCATCAGCACTTCCGGCGGCACCGCCGGTGGAAAGGCCAACAATTATAAAGTCTCCCTGCCATCCACTTGGGTACAGAAAATGGGTTTGGATACCGAGAATCGGCAAATAGAATTGTGTTTTGATGGAACATCCATTACGATTACCAGGCAGCTTTCCTTTTCCGAATTTCTGGAAGCCAATCGTCAAACCGGCCACAAGCTTCTTCTGGTCTTCTGCCATTCCGGCCCCCTTCTCTGTGCCCAAATCGCCGCCGATGAGACTACACAGAAAATCCGTGTAGAAAATCTTGTTTCCGATTTCCTGAAGCTGCCCTTTGGGAACAACCTGGATCCCAGTTGGGAGGATTATCTACATTTTTTGGAAAGCCGCTGCATTCCGCGAACCAGGGCGGGGCTCCGGGAATATCTGGAAACCATTGGCGTAGACCACTACGACCCACTGGAAATTATCCGGAAAGCACAAGGACGAATGGCCGAGGATGATCTTTGGCTTACCGTGGAGGAAATAAAATGACTGTACACTTGGTATCCAATCAAAAAATCGCAGAAACCTCCTCCAAGGGCAATCAGGAAAAATGGCTGGACAGCGACATCTGGTACAAGCTGGATCAATTTGGCTACGAGGCACTGGCGGAGGTATTCACCTCCCAATTGCTGGAGTACAGCAACATCGAAGCGGCCTTTCCCTTCACTTTCGTGCGCTATCAAATGGAGCGTTTGCAGGTGCACGGTCGGGAGCGCACCGGCTGCAGCAGCCGGAATTTTCTGCGGGATGGCCAGTCGATCATAACGCTGGCCCATCTGTTCCTGCAATACACAGGAAAGCCCCTCTCCGAAACGCTGAACCGGCTGACCAGTGACAAAAGGCGAATGGCCTATCTGGCAGAGGAAACGGCAAGCATCACAGGACTTTCCCTGTTCCCCCAGTACCTGACGCTACTGTTTGAAATCGATGGCCTTGTCCTCAATGACGACCGCCACCTGAACAATATTGCGGTTCTCGCCAGGGATGGCGCCTTTGACTACTGCCCCATCTTTGACCAGGGTGCAGGACTGCTTTCCAATGTGATGTACAGTCCCTTTGAAATCGTCCCCAAATCTTTGATTTCTCAGGCAAAAGCACGGCCTTTTCAAACCACCTTTAACCGGCAGATCCATACCATGGAAAATCTGTACGGAAAGCAGCTGGAAATCCCATCTTTTACCCGGGAACAGCTTGCGAAGATGGTGAAGCCGCTGTTGGAATACTATCCCATCCGTGACCGGGAGCTGATTGCCGACCGGGTTTGCGAAACGGTTTTGCTGCGGCAGAAATGCAGATGAACACGGCATCGCTGCAAAACCCATTGTTTTCCATGCAGCAATGGCGTATAATACTTCCAACGGCGAAACACGACAAATACCCAACTACAGGAAAGGTCATTTTCTTTTTGCGAGCATGTGAGCAAAGGATTCTTCTTGCTTTTCCTTATTTCTCCTTCATTTTTCTCCGAAACGTTTCCCTGTCCGGTATTTTCCCAAGCTGAACCAGCCTCGCAGCAATGCCGCCGGTTGAACGCTTAAAGTATTCACATATTTCCTCGCATGGTTTTCCTTCATCATACATGGCTGACAGAAGACAATCGTCCTCCCATGTCCATGGCTTCCCGGCGTTTTCTGGCTGAGATTTTCGGGGATTCTCCGGAAGGACAGAAAGAATCATATGGAACGCACGGATCACCTCCGGCTGATTACAGGAATCCTCCGGAGGTAACACTTCTCCGGTTTCTGGATTGATCCCATCTGCCAGGATTTCCATAATTTTCCTTGCACGCACAATATCCATCCTCAGGCCTCCCTTATCCCACAACCAATTTATTCGTTTTCTTCAGGAACTTCGCCGGAATTGGATAATCCAGCTTCCACGTAATATTCATCGGTCTACTGCCATCGTGCTTCACATAATTTGCTGGGCCCAGGTACGTATAGGCAGCGGCGTTGCCTGTGATTCTGTCAGATTTGAACTCCCGGACAAATAGCAGCACGCGACCACCTTTTTCTCTGTGGTGGATATAGCGCTGGCCGGTGGGCGAATTCTCCGCCGTGGTGCTTTGGCTTTGCCAGTGAAACAGGCTCTCACTAATGGAGTAGTCATTGTACATGGTGGTTGGCGAATAGTCCTTGTCCGCCTTGTTCAGCGTCACAAAGAACACATCGATGTTTTTCTCCGGCAGCCATTTCACGCCCTCACGAACGGTGGACGGCTTCATAAAGTCCAGCGCCACCAAGAGCTGGTCGCGGGTATAGGTGCAATGCAGATCCAGAGGATAGTCAAAGCCCAGATCAACCGGCTCGTCGATAAAGTCGATCTGCTCGAAGCGATAGCGCAGCAGCTCCAAGAGATCGCCGAGCAGAACCGTGCTGTCAGACAGGGCATAGAGGTTACTAAGCACCTCTTCGTCGTCCCAGTCCTCCACAGCTTTGCCCCAGACGGTGACATAAAACATCTGCATCATCCGCTTTTCCGCGTCCGGAAGTGCTGTAAAATCAAGGTTGTCCAAACGCGGAAGGACGTCCAACAGGAACGAAATCCAGCGGCGGGAATCAACCACGGCAAGCTTTGCAAACGCTTTGGTCAGGATGTCCTCCAGTGGTTCTGAAAAGTCCTCGATGGCATCCGCTCTGGCACAAATGCGAGAGAAGGAAGAGAACTTGTAAATTGCTCTCGGATCGAGATGGTAGTAATCCAAGAAGTTTTTGAGTGTCAGCTCCAGCCCACTGTCCTCCATGAAGGAGGCTGCGCGAGCCGCCAACCCAGCCGTATTGCCATAGGACGCGCGGATATTCTCCAAAATGTATTTGGCCGCCTTCTTCTCCAGCTGGATGTAACAGCCCTTGGGGACGGACACAAAACCATCTTTAATTTCACGACTCACGCTGCGGGTGGCATTCGACAGCAGCGCCGCAAACTTATCTTCAAAATTGTATTTTCGATTTGCCTGACCGATGAAGTCCAGCACGGTCAGGCATTCCTTGTCCTCGGATAGACGCAGACCACGTCCCAGCTGCTGCAAGAAAATCGTCAGGGATTCCGTTGGACGCAGAAAAAGGACGGTATTGACTTCCGGAATATCCACACCTTCGTTGTAGATGTCTACAACAAAGATGAACCGAACTTCACCAGATACCAAACGTTGTTTGGCCGCCGCTCTTTCCTCGTCCGAAGATTGCCCGGTGAGGCACATGGACGGGATGTTGTGGTCGTTAAAATAGCGACACATAAATTCAGCGTGATCTACTGTTACGCAGAAGCCAAGACCTTTCACGTCATCAATGTCTGTGACATATTTCATCAGCGAAGTTACTACATGATTGGCACGGCGGTCGGCAACCGCCCCACTGAACGTATATATATGCTCCAGCTCGCTCTTTTGGTAGCCACCGGCAGACCATTTGAGCGCATCCAGATCCACCGTATCGGTAACGCCAAAATACTGGAACGGGCACAGGAGCTTTCGGTCAATGGCTTCCGGCAGACGGATCTCAGCGGCGATACGATTGCTGAAGTAGGGCAGGATGTTCTTGCCGTCCATACGCTCCGGAGTAGCGGTCAAGCCCAGCAGGATGCGCGGCTGGTAGTAGGACAAGAGCTTCTGGTAAGTCGGCGCGGCGGCATGGTGGAATTCGTCCACGATGATGTAATCGTAAAAATCGGGACTCGTCTTTTCCGTGAAGCTCTGTGAGTTGAAAGTCTGGATGGACAGAAACAAGTTGTCGATGCTCTCCGGCTTATAGTTGCCCACAAACAGCTCACCAAAGTTTGCGTCCTTGAGCACAGCGCGGAAGGTGTACAAGCTCTGCTTGAGGATTTCCTCTCGGTGCGCCACAAACAGCAGGCGGCAGGGTCTATCCAGATTCTGCTTGCGGAAGCGCTTGTAGTCCAGTGCAGAGATGACCGTCTTGCCGGTACCGGTGGCCGCCACCACCAGATTGCGCGTATAGCCACGGACAGTGCGCTCTGCCTCCAGCTTGTCCAAAATCTCCTGCTGGTAGGAATAGGGGTTGATGTCCATGGTGTAGACGTCAGCATTGTTGGTGTCGAAATATTTTTCCGCCTTCAGCGCCCGCGCCAAGCGCTCTCGCAGATCCTCCGCGTAGTATTCAAATTCGCGGTCATTCCAGTAATACTCGAAGGTTGCGGCGATCTTGTCGATAGTTTCGGGCAGGTCGCGCTTCGTTACCTTGGTGTTCCATTCAAGCCCGCTGGTCAATGCGGCATTGGACAGGTTGGACGAGCCAACATAAGCCGTCGTGAAGCCGGTTTCGCGGTAAAAGATATATGCCTTGGCGTGGAGACGGGTCGTCTTGGTATTGTAGCTGACCTTGATCTGCGTATTGGGCAGCTGGCGGAGCTCCTCAATGGCTTTTACATCCGTTGCGCCCATGTAAGAAGTAGTAATAATGCGGAGCTCGCCGCCGTTCTGCGTAAACTCCCGCAGCTCGTCCATAATGAGCCGCAGACCGCTCCATTTGATGAAGGACACCAGCATGTCAATTCTGTCAGCAGAGACGATCTCCTTTTTGAGCTCTGTAAACATCTGCGGCTCATGCACAGCCCCGGTAAAAGTGAGCTTTGTGCGATAGAGGTTTCCGGGCGCTCTATGTCCGCCGCAGTTTTCCCCACCGCCAGCCGCGGGTCGGTCTCCCGTAAAAGCGCAAGAAGCAGCTCTGCCCGCCGGTCAACGCCCAGCGCGGCAAAGTCATCTTCTTGCGTCGTATTTTGAATGAGATCAACGATCTGGTTGGTCAGCCCGATCTGGGCAGAAATGTCCCCACCGTTGTCCAGCACGTTATCCAAGCCCTTTTGAACCACATCTGCCAGATACTGCGCCAGCACCTTGGAGGCTTCCGCCTTGTCAATGGGCGCAACAGACTTGCGAGCCTCCGGAATCTCCGCAAGCTCGCCCGTCAGAGCGTTGTTGATGACTTGTTCGTATAGACCGGGATGTAACATCGTAAAATCCTCAATTTCTTCGATCGTTAGGAATTCTCAAATTTAGTTTTCATCAAATGCTCGGTCGATTAGAGGCTTTGCCTTCTCGAAATCCGCACCACTTTGCAAATAGAGCTCAACTGCACCGCAATCCCCAGTGACCGATGTTTGTAGCAGCTCCTGAAACCTTCCTCATGCGTAGAGCTGCCTTGCTCTTCTTCTTATCGACGAGCAGATTTCGAAGCTTTTTATATGAAATAGCCTCTCCTGTTCGACTACCGGCTACAAATATTGTTTTTATTATACATCTTTCTTGATTACAACACAAGAGGGCTTCACGTCACGTCACGACGATTGCATGAACGCTCACCCTCATGCTGCACTCCTGTTGCTTCATTTTTCAAGCATTACGAACTATTTCAAAGAGCATAGTCGAACGCAGCCTGATAGCAAACCGTTTTTTCTTCTTTGTAATGCCCCCCTTTTTCTTTCGTTTTATCAGGAAGCGGAAGTTTTTCGCTGTTATTCGCAAAAATGCACAATCCCCAGCAGCTCCTCTGCCACTTCCCGGCTTTCCAAACGCATGATGTTATCCTCCACATCGTCCCGGGAAAGGAGGTTCATACTGCCGTACCAGACAATTTTCTCATCGATCACAGCAAAATGCTGGCAGGTTTCTTCGGCATATTGAATTTCAAACCCTGCCGTCCGAAGGCTTTCCAATAATAAAAGCCGATTTTCGTCATTTCCATAGCGATACACATCCGGATGCCAGGTGATAACTGCTGCTTTTAAGCCTTGTTCCTGGGCTGGAAGTAAAAGTTCTACCAAGTTTTCTACCCGTTTTCTGCTCAGAGTGGGGCTGGAAATCAGGACTGTTTCCACCGCTTCCCGGAGATCCTGTTCAAAAACCGGGCGGTAGGTGTCCGAGTCGTAAATTGCGTTGGCAGCCTGCTTCTCCGGGGTATCCGGTGCGTAGAGGGTGTAGCCAATACGCTTATAGGTTTTCAAACGCTTGGCGTACATTTTGTCAAACACAGGGATATGGCTGTCCACATAGTCGTAGATAAACACATCGTTCTTGCCGGGGTAGTCCCGGTGGAGCCGTCCGGCGTATTGCTCTACCACACCTTTCCAGGAAACCGGGGTTGCCAGAAACAGCGTATCCAATCTAGGGTAGTCAAAGCCCTCGCCAACGAGCTGGCCTGTCGCCACCATCAGCATGGATTCCTGCGGCATAACCTCTGCCATTTGCCGTATCGCCGCTTCCCGCTCCTTTTTAGGCATTTCACCTGTCAGAAGAAACGGCTTCTGCGCAGAATCCTTCAGCAGTTCATAGAGGATCGCCGCCTGATCCGTAAATCGGGTCAAAATCACCGGCGTTCTTCCTGCCTCCAATGCTTTTTTCACATCTGCTACAATCAAGCCATTGCGGTTTTCGTTCCTCCGCAAACGCTCATAGGCATGGGTCACAGGAAGCTTCTCCTGACCGAAGGGCAGTACCGTTCTTGTAAATCTTGGCACGAGGTAGTGGCCGATTCCCTGCTCTGCCGCTTTTTCCTTGGCAGAATATTGAAAGCGCACCGGGCCAAGAAGCATTTCGTTGATCTTTTCCAGCCCATCTCCACGAAAAGGCGTTGCCGTCACGCCGTAAACATATGTGGCATGAACTTCTTGCAATACGGAACGCAACGTCTCCGAGGCACTGTGGTGGCACTCGTCTACCAGGACCATACCATACTCCCGAAGCCTTGGATGGAACACCCCTTTTTTACACAACGACCCCGCCATAGCAATGTCCACAATGCCTGTGGATGTATCCTTAGGGCCGTGAATCACGCCTACAACGCTTTTCCGCCTTCTTTTCCTTCCGGTTTTCGTTTCATACTCCGGCAAATCCTCCTGAAATTCCAGGAACTCGACCAGTGCCTTTTGCCACTGGTCGATCAGTGCCGAGGATTCCAGCAAAATTAAGGTGCTGGCTTTTCGCTCCGCAATAAGAGTGCTGCATACGACCGTTTTCCCGAAGGCTGTTGCGGCACTTAAAATTCCACATTCGTGCTTCAAAAGTGCCCCTACAGCTTCCTTCTGTTTTTCCCGCAGCTGTCCTGTAAATTTGGCAGTTAATGTCCTTCCCTTTGCTCGTTCATCCGTCAGTTTCACCGGAATTTCGGCATCCCCGCAACGGTCCAGCAGCGCATCCAAAAGGCCCCTTGGAATACATAAGAAGCCGCTGTCATCTTCTCCCAGATATATAAACCGGGAATTTGCGTAATTGGATAGACCCATAGCCTGATTCCGGTAGAACATGGGATTTTGAATTGCCGCCATTCGACGAATTTGATTTTGCAGCCTGGGTTTTAGATTCCCGGTTTCGATATAAATTCGGTTTGCCAGGGTCATGCACAGCTGACCGTCCACATCTTCTGTGTGGAAGGATGTTTTTCGTTCCCAAGGTTTGGTGTCTTCCGGCAAAAAGCTTCCTCGGTCGGTTTCCGGCACATTCCACTTTTTGATGCAGCTTTCCATTGTCTGTGCGGATAACTTTTTCACTGCAAACAGCGCTTCCCATTGGTCCGGGTAGGCATTCCAGTTCTTGTCCACAAAAGCGCTGTTATCCTTCTTCAATGCCTGCCCCTGCAATGGCAGCGCAATCAGATAGCCCAGTTCTCCATCTCCAACACTGTCCTGCGCCGGGAGCATCCGGTCATAAAATCGAAAGGACTTCAGATTCACCGTCTCCGCGCCTTTTTGCAGCAGAGCCATTCCAAACCGCCGGGCAAGGGCCGCTTCTACGGCACTTTCGAAGAAAATCCACAGATGCCCGCCGCGCCCGGACCGGGACCGCTCAACCAGGCACGGAACTTTATTTCCCTCGCACACCTGCCGCAGGGCGTCCACTTCCTCCATCCAGCGGGTATCCGGATTTCCAAAATCCAGAGTTTCCGCTCCCTTTTCGTGGTTGTCGAAATCAAATACCAGTAATCTACAAGTCCCATCCGGGAACAGAGGGTAAATTCCAATCACAGCAGAGCCATCCGGCTTTTCTCCCCGCAGGTGCGCCATGATTTGCTCCGCTTCCAGCTGCCGCCACTTCCGGTTGGCACAATCCCCGCATTTGACCTTCTTCCCGGACTTTTTCGGACAAATCCCATCCTTCCACAGATTCTCACACTGCGGATAATATCCCGCCTTCCCCGTCGTTTTGTTCACACTGCGTTTGCTGTAAACATCCGTCCGTCCCCAGAAATAGGAATAAAATCGGCGGGCTAGCTGCTTTGTAATTTCCGCTGTGGGCTTTGGAGTCGGCAGCACATGGGGAATGCCCGCCTCGTCCAGGAGGTGCTTGAGGAATGTGTTCTCCGCCTGGAGCTTTTCAATCTGGGCTGTCAGGGCTGCTATTCGTTCGTCCATAGGTTGCCTCCAAGCGCACATGTTGCAGTTGTGTCCACATATTTTTACAAAATTCATTGTTATTATAATCGAAAACGCAAACAAAGGCAATGACATAGGGCAACGTTCGGGAGGAACTTCTAATTCACGATTTAAGGGGTGGGGGTACCACGAAATCGAGCAGGAGGCTAGTTCCCTTGTCGACATCTCACACCGCCAAGTCTATTGTTTGGAACTCGGCGGTTCTATTATCAGCAAATCATCTAAGAAACTGAACGTACTTCTGAATGGCTTTCTTACTAAACGTCCTCCACCCATAGACAAGCCCCGGCAAGCATCATTCGCCTGCCAGGGACGTTTATTTTCAGTTCAGCACCACATTATAGTAAATTTTCGCACTGTTGTCACAGTACGCAGACAGATGCACCCCATCCGTCCGCCACACGGGGTTGCTGCGGGCTTTAGCAGTTCTTCATAATATGCGCCACCAGGCGCAAATTCCGTTCCACCAGGATATTTCTTGCCTCCAAATCTCCTTGCGCGGACAAAGCCAGGAATTTTTGCTCTTCCTCCTCTGTCAGCGGTTTGGGGAAGCTGCCGGAATGAAGCTGGAGAGAATAAAACAGGCTGCCTAACAGCAGCCAGACGTTTGCAAACATCTGCTTCACCTCAGCACTACCCTATTCTCCATTTCCCACGGATATTCCGACGGGACAGGCTAAATTCCCTGCGTCATTCGTTTCTGAACAGCCTCACCGGTCAGAATGCTGCACAATGAGGGACGGCAGGAATCGAGTAGGAGGGGCTGACAATTTGTCGCCCCGGTCTCTCAGTCCACCGTGTGTATCCGTTTGGTGCAGGTTGGTTTCCAGGTTTACGCTGTTATTCCAAGGCAGCAGCCGAGAAGAAATGTATGTCCGGCTTCCTTCGGATTCCGCTTCACGACGGACACCCTTGCCTTTGGCGAAGTCCTTCCCGCTGCCGGGCGACTTTGGGACTTTCACCCTAGAGAACGTGCGCTCACCGGGCGCACAAAACATCCTCCATAACATCCAATTCTCCTGGGTGTTACGGAGGATATTTGATTGATAGCGTGACCTTTTTTTGATTTTGGGAATAAAACAAGCCGTCAACTTCTCGCACATTGCGGCCAGCGTGCGGTCTGATTTTCAGTATTCGGTTTTTGTGTCCAATTCGACAAACTGGAATTTAGTAACGCAAAAGGAAATATATAACATATACCCAACTAAGTAACCCATGAAAAATCGCCCAACCGACAGACTTCCACGTTGTATAGCTAATAACCATAGCCAATGCACTTCCAAAAGTTATTCCTGATTTTACCGTTTTCTTGACAGTCGTTGATTTATTATCTTCCACGTTTGTTTCCTCCATCAATTTTGATTTATTTGTTCCATTTAGAAATTATCAGTCCAAAATCAGGACACCTGCGCAATCGGACATTTGCGTAAATGAAAGACCCGGGAAATCTTTTCTCAGTTCCTCCACGACAAAGTAGATTTCATCCTCATCCCATGTGTCTCCTGTCTTTAATTTACACCGTTCTAAATCCTTTCGTGTTTCAAAGGCCACATCGCCGATCATAATTTTACCGTTTTCCTTTAAGTAGTTACGCAGGTCTGACAGGAAGACGCTCTTTTGTGCATCCGTCAAATGATGCAGCGAGTATGTCGCAACAATATAATCATAACGAACGTTCCGCAACGGTTCGACCAGTCCTTTTGTAAAGTCGCCCTGATATAAATGCGCATTTGGCATTTTCTCAGATGCCAACGCAATCATTCTTGATGAAAAATCCTGCCCATAAACGGTGCAGCCTCGCTCGTATAGTTTTGTCGTTAATGTGCCTGTTCCGAATCCAATATCCAACACAACGGCATTTTCATCTCTCATTATGGTCTGAAAAATGAACCCAAGTACCTTTTTATAACCGGCAAAAGGGTATGTGTTTTCCTCATCAGAAATGCCGACAGCTTTGTCATAACCGTCCGCCCAAAGGTCGAATTCTTTGTTGTTGAGCATCCTTGCTTCCTCCACAAGTTCTGAATTGCTTCTTGATTTTCGCCAAATTATACCGTCTCAAAATGAGCAAATCCACACCGCCCTGCCAGTTTCAAAAGTTCGTTTTCTTGCATTGGTGGTCCCTCCTGTTTTGATTATAGGCCATCTCCGGAAGATGTCAAGATTTCCATTTTATCCAAGGCTTTGCTCCAGGCTCTATATCAATAGCCGTGGGTAACTTTGGTCAGCCAACGCAAAGGACACAGCACAATCCTGCTGTGTCCTTTACCGGATGCCATTTTTACTATTTCAATCCACAGGCATTTGCCTGACACCCCCATTATGGCACATACAAAGAAAGTCAACAAACTTTGCTTATTCCATTATTGCTGGGCGTCTTGAAATCGGATACTTGATGTGATACGATAACTTAAAACAAAGGCGTTGCGGGATGGTGATTAATATGTACCCTGCGCATATTCTGGAGTCCGGAGAGATACAAACGGTTCGGGAGCACTGCCGGAGTACCGCAGAGCTGCTGGCCTTTGCATCGGGTGCCCATCACGGATTGTTTGACTGCATTGGCGTTCACCAAGACAGCGGCTTTTTCCATCGACAAACCAAGGAAGGAATCGGGTATGAGGAATCGGTTCAAAACGATCTGAAAGAGTGCGTCGATGCCGCCACCCTGGACAGCCTGTTTCAGCAATCCGTACAGGAAATCACCGCCGTGATTGAACGCATCACCCAGCTCACCGCTCAGGAATCCGATGAGGAAGCCAACCGAGAAATTACCTTTCATATTGGTCTTCTTGCACGGCTGCGCTATCCGCCGTCATTGAAGGAGACCGCCGGGACACCGCTGAATTTATGGATGGAGTCAAGTTCCCCCCACAGCCGGAGGATATGCGTCCCATCTGGACCGAACAGCTGGCTTTTCTGGAACAAAAACTCTCCGACTTTTCCCAGGACAAGCCCATCAACCAGGCAAGGCAAACCATCCCCGATTTCAAAAGGAGGAATAACGATGGCTTCCCATCCATATCTGGCACACATCGCCTCTGACGGGCGAGAACAGACCGTTGCAGCCCACTTGCAGGAAACCGCCGCCCTTTGCAGCAGCTTTGCAGCGGAGTTCGGTCAGGCACAGCGTGGTGCCTTTTTAGGTATGGCGCACGACATTGGAAAGAACTCTGATGCCTTCCAAAAACGGCTCCTGGGCGGTCCCAGGGTAGACCACGCCACCGCCGGTGCCCTGGAATGCGCCAAGCGTGGTGAAAGTGAGATGGCCTGCTGTGTTGTCGGACACCACGGCGGAATGCCGGATTTTGGCAATCCCAACACAGATTATCCAGGTGCTCCAACCTGTACGGGCAGAATCAAAAAAGCCCAAACCGGCAACATCCCCCCTTATCACTGGGAGGGGGAATTGCCTTCCCCCGGCAAGAAGCCACCGCTTGACAATCTGTATTCCATCTCCATGTGGGTGCGGATGATGTATTCCTGCCTGGTGGATGCAGACTTTCTGAATACAGAATCCTTCATGGCAGAAACAGCGCCTTTACGCAGCGGGTATGATTCTCTGCCAGAGCTTCTGCGCCGTCTGAATGACTATATTGCTCCCTGGTTCCCCGGGAACACAGAACTGAACCGGAACCGATGTGCCATTCTTTCTGCCTGCTTGCGCCAAGCCAGCCGCCCCCGAGGCATCTACTCTCTGACGGTGCCCACCGGTGGTGGAAAAACCGTATCCTCTCTGGCGTTTGGGCTGAAACACGCCGTTGAAAACGGCATGAAACGTGTGATTTATGTCATCCCCTATACCTCCATCATTGAGCAGAACGCCCAGGTATTCCGGGACATACTGGGAGAATCCAACGTTGTAGAGCATCACAGCGGCGTTTCGTATGACGATGAAGATGAAACCAATCCAAACAATCATTTTCAGCGGCTGGCCTCCGAAAACTGGGATGCCCCCGTCATTGTCACCACCGCCGTGCAGTTCTTTGAATCCCTGTATTCCAACCGTCCCTCCCAATGCCGCAAGCTCCACAACATTGCCAACAGCGTTGTGATTTTTGATGAGGCGCAGATGATTCCAACCTGCCATCTGCTTCCCTGCGTGGGGGCCATGGCAAGTCTGGTTTCCCAGTTCCGCTCCACCATCCTTTTGTGTACCGCAACGCAGCCGGTTCTGACGGATTTGTTTCGGCGTTTTTATCCGCAGGTTCAAATTCAGGAATTATGTCCCCAGGTTGGGGATTATTTTCAGAAATTCCAGCGTGTCACCTACCGGGACGGCGGTTTTCTCTCGAAGGATGCTCTTGCAGTGGAATTGCAGCAGCACAACCAGGTGCTGTGCATCGTCAATACCCGCAAAGCAGCCCAGTCTCTCTATGCCCTGCTGCCCCAGGAGGGCAGATTCCATTTGTCCACACTGATGTACCCGGCGCACCGGCGGCAGGTTCTGGACACCGTTCGCCAGCGGCTCAAAGAGGGACTTCCCTGTCGCGTGGTTTCCACTTCGCTGATTGAAGCCGGTGTGGACGTGGATTTCCCCATGGTCTGGCGTGAAATTGCCGGATTGGATTCCATCGCCCAGGCCGCCGGACGCTGCAACCGAGAGGGGCGGCGCAATCCGGCAGAGAGCTTCGTCACCTATTTTCAGAGCGAACACCCTGCGCTTCTGCTGCAAAAAATCAATGTTCAGGCCGCCGGTGAGGCACTAAAGCGGGGCGGCAATCCCGGTGCACCGGAAACCATGACGGACTATTTCACAGCGCTCCGCTCCCTCATCGGGGAGAATATGGACAAATCCGACACCGTAAAGCATCTGCAAGAAATGCTTCTCCCTTTCAAAACCGTTGCAGAAGGCTTCCATTTGATTGACCAGGAAACCAACACCGTTTATATCCCCCTTGGCGCTGGGGAAGAACTCTGCCGCCCCATCCAGGAGAAGACAGGCAGCCGGGAGGACTATCGCCGTGCCGGTCAGTACAGCGTTGGCATTTACCGGGAGCACTTTCTAAAATTATGGCAGGCAGGTGACATTCAGCTGTTGTCAGAAAACAGCGCCGTGTTGACAAATCTCAGTCTTTATGACCCCGAAACAGGACTTTCTACCCAGGCAGATGCCGGAAAAGCGGAATTTATATAACAGCAAGGAGGAGCAGAAATTTACTCTGCTCCTCCTGCCTTCTTGCATCTGTCTTAGTTATTATTTCAATCCCCGAGCCATTATCCGAAGAAAAAGCTCGACACACTCAGTATGCCACACCCGTTCCTCTTTGTCAAACTTTTTCATAGCCTTCGTCAATATGGTGCAAACTCATATATCTTATTTATTGAAAATTTCCACTAGTAATTCAATCTCACCTGTGCTATGATAGAAACAAGCTACAGAATGATAAATTCAAAGTGCAAACAACCTCATTCTGCAAACAAACCCACAGAAAGGAGAATGCCTATGTCGATTTCCGTTGAGGTCTGGGGGGATTATGCCCTCTTTTCGAGGCCGGAGATGAAAACCGAGCGGGTCAGCTACGATGTGATGACCCCCTCCGCCGCCCGTGGACTGCTGGATAGTATTTTGTTCCACCCAGGAATGAAGTGGGTAGTAGATCGTATCCACGTCTGCGCCCCCATTCGCTTCACCAACATTCGGCGCAACGAGGTAAAAGACACCATCAGCGCCCGCAAAATGCAGACACTGATGGAAAAAGGCGGTGAAGCGTATCTTGCTACCCCCGAAAGCATTCAGCAACGTGCCGCCATGGTGTTGCGGGATGTCCATTACGTCATTGATGCCCATTTTGACATGACCATGCGTGCTTCCCCCACGGATAACCCTGGCAAATTTCAGGAAATGATGCTCCGCCGGGTGGAAAAAGGCCAGTGTTACCATCAGCCTTATTTTGGCGCTCGGGAATTTCCCGTCAATTTTCGTCCCTGCACCCAGCTGCCCCCCTGTCCGGAGGAGCTGACGGGCGAAAAGGATTTGGGGTGGATGCTGCTGGACATGGATTATTCCGACAAGGAAAACATTATCCCCCGTTTCTTCCGTGCCGTCCTGCGGGATGGCGTTCTGGAAGTGCCGCCCATGTACAGTGAGGAGGTAAAGGCATGATTTTGCAAGCCCTCACCCGCCTGTTTGAAGACCTGGTTCAGCAGGGCAAGCTTGCCCGCCCCGGTTGGAGTCCTGCCAAAATAAGCTATGCACTGTGCCTGGATGAAGCAGGCAACCTGGAAAGTGTTGTCCCCACGCTGAGAGAGGTTACCGTCAAAAACAAAACGCAGCTACAGCCCACTCCCATGGAGCTCCCCTCCGGCACAACCCGTTCCAGCGGAATTGTCCCCTTTTTCCTTTGGGATAGCTCCACCTACCTGCTGGGTGTAGACGCAAAGGGCAAGCAGGACCGCAGCGCAAAATGCTTCCGTGCCTGTGCCGAACTGCACCATCAGCTGCTCGATGACGTGAACTCCCCCATTGCAGCAGCACTACTCTCTTATTTTGACAAATGGAACCCCAAAGACGCGCACAATCACCCCGCTCTTGCTGACTGCTGGGATGACATCATGAAAGGCGGCAACCTGATTTTCCGAGTGAATGGGCAATTTGCTCAGGATGACCCGGCGATTCGCACCTCATGGGATGCCCATTACAACCAAGTGCAGGGAGCGCAGCAGCAATGCCTTGTCACCGGCAACATGGATGTGCCGGAAGCCGTTCATCCGGCAATCAAAGGCGTTACCGGGGCGCAATCCAGCGGTGCTGCCCTGGTTTCCTTTAATGCCCCCGCCTTTTGCTCCTATGGCAAGGAGCAGAGTCTGAATGCCCCGGTGGGAAAATATGCAGCCTTTGCCTATACTGCCGCCCTGAATTATCTGCTCAGCGATCGGGAAAATGTTCACCGCATTGGTGACACCAGCGTTGTCTGCTGGGCAGAGGGAGCGGAACCGCAGTACAGCGCCTTTGCCGCCCTGTCTCTTTTTGGGGATAACTTGCCGGAAGGACTGACAGACAGAGACCTTCAAGACACCATGCGAAATCTGGCGCAGGGCTTGCCCTGCGATTCGTTGAAGCTCGACCCCCAGCGTCCCTTTTATATCCTCGGCCTTGCCCCCAATGCCGCACGATTGTCCGTTCGCTTTTTCTATCGGGATTCCTTTGGAACCCTGATGAAACACGTCAACGACCACCACGAGCGGCTGGAAATCACCGGAAGCCGTTATGCCGTCACTCCGCTGTTGGCAATGCTGCGGGAAACCGTCAATATGAATTCCACAGACAAATCCCCTTCTCCGGTGATGGCTGGAGCCACCGCCAGAGCCATATTTACCGGTTCCGACTACCCCGCTTCTCTGCTGGAAGCCACCATGCTTCGCATTCGGGCAGAACGGAAGATTACCCCCGGACGGGCAGCCATTATCAAAGCCTATTATCTGAAAAACTCCAACGATTCCAAGCTCAAGGAGGTTATGACTGTGAGCCTGAATGAACACAGCACCAATGTTCCCTATACCCTGGGCCGCCTGTTTGCAGTCTATGAGGAAGTGCAGGAACGTGCCAACCCCGGTATCAACGCCACCATCAAGGACAAGTATTTCAACTCTGCCGCTGCTACTCCGGCTACCATCTTCCCCATTCTGGATAACCTCTGCCAAAAGCATCTGCGCAAATTAGACGCAGGGTCACGCATTTCTCTCGACCGGCAAATCAGCACGCTAAAAAATGTACTGGGTGAAACCAATCCCACCCGGCTGACCTTGCCGGAACAGGGTTCCTTTAACCTGGGCTACTATCATCAGAAACAATTCCGCTTTACAAAGAAGGAGGATAAATAATTATGAGCATCATTCAGAACCGCTATGAATTCGTTGTCTTTTTCGATGTTGAAAACGGAAATCCCAACGGCGACCCCGATGCCGGCAACATGCCCCGCATTGACCCGGAAACCGGCTATGGTCTGGTCACCGATGTCTGCCTGAAGCGAAAAATCCGCAATTATGTGGAAACCGTAAAGGAAGGCGAGCCGGGATACCGCATCTATGTCAAGGATGGCGTTCCCCTGAACCGCAGCGATGCCGAAGCCTGTTCCTATTTGGGTGTTGACCCCACCAAATTAAAGGAAGCCAAGAAAAATGACGGCGACCTGGACCTCAAGATTCGTGACTTTATGTGCGAAAACTTTTATGACATCCGCACCTTTGGTGCTGTGATGACTACCTTTGTCAAAGGAGCACTGAACTGCGGTCAGGTGCGAGGACCCGTCCAGTTGGGCTTTGCCCGCAGTGTTGACCCCATCATGCCCCAGGAGGTCACCATCACTCGTGTTGCAATTACCACTGAGGCAGATGCCGAAAAGAAGGGCACGGAGATGGGCAGAAAGTACATTGTTCCCTACGGTCTTTACCGTGTCGAGGGCTATGTCTCCGCCAATCTGGCCCGGAAGTCCACTGGCTTCTCCGAGGATGACCTGAATCTTCTGTGGCAGGCAATTTTGAATATGTTCGAGCTGGATCGTTCTGCCGCCCGGGGCAAGATGGCTGTACGGGATTTGATTGTCTTCCGCCACGACTCCGAGCTGGGCAACGCCCCCGCTTACAAGCTGTTTGACTTGGTGAAAGCGGAAAAGAAGCCGGACGTTGCTGCCCCCAGAGCATATTCCGACTATCAAATCAGCGTGGATGACACCAACCTGCCTGCGGGCGTTACCTGTATGCATATGGGGTGACTTATGCTGAGGAGGAATACCTCCAACTGTCGGGGCTACAGCATTTTGTGTTCTGCCGCCGTCAATGGGCACTCATACACATTGAGCACCAGTGGGAGGAGAATTTCCGCACCATTGACGGTGCCATTTTCCACGAAAACGCCCACGACACCGGCTTCCAGGAGAGCCGGGGAGATCGGCTGATTACCCGTGGGGTCAGCGTCTTCTCCCCCACCCTGGGCGTATCCGGTCAATGTGATGTGCTGGAATACCACCGGGGCAGCACCGGCATCCCCCTTGCCGGGCGGGAGGGACTGTGGCAGCCCTATCCCGTGGAATACAAGCGAGGGCAGCCACGGGAGGATACGGGCGATGCTTTGCAGCTATGCGGTCAGGCCATGTGTCTGGAGTCCATGCTGTGCTGTGACATTCCCGAAGGAGCGCTGTATTATGGCGAAATCCGACGGCGGCAGCGGGTCAGCTTCACCCCGGAGCTGCGGGAGCAGGTGCAAACCATGCTCTCCCAAATGCACGAGCTTTACAAGCGGGGCTACACCCCAAAGGTGAAGCCCACAAAATCCTGCAACGCCTGCTCCCTGAAAGAGCTGTGTCTTCCCAAGCTGATGAGAAACAAATCCGTCTCCGCCTATCTCAAGGCCGCCATGGAGGAGCCTCTATGAAACAGCTGCTCAATACTCTGTTCGTCACCTCCGAGGATATTTATCTCTCCCTGGAAGGAGAAAATGTGCTGGCAAACCGGGACAAAGAGGTGATTGCCCGCTACCCCCTCCACACTCTCCAATCCATTGTCACTTTCTCCTATCCCGGTGCCTCCCCTGCCCTGATGGGTGCCTGCGTGGAAAGGGGCATCGGTCTGGCATTCTGCTCTCCCCGGGGACGGTTTCTGGCAAGGGTCTGCGGCGAGAGCAACGGGAACGTGCTGCTACGCCGGGAACAATACCGGATTGCCGATGACCCTCTGCGCAGCTGCGCCATCGCCCGCACCATGATTTTTGGAAAGCTCAGCAACAGTGCCGCCAGCATCCAGCGCACCCTGCGGGACCATGCGCCCCGGGTGCAGGATTGCGGCCTGGAAGAAGCCGTGCGGGATATTCGAGGGCTGCTGCCCCAAATTCTGGAAGCACCCCATCCGGACACCCTGCGGGGACTGGAAGGCGTGGCTGCCACCGCCTATTTTGGCGTTTTTGACCACCTGCTGCTGAACCGGAAAGAAGATTTTTTCTTCCATGGACGCAATCGCCGTCCGCCCCTGGACCGGGTCAACGCCATGCTCTCCTTCTCTTATAGCCTGCTGGGGCATGACTGCGCCAGCGCTCTGGAAAGCGTGGGGCTGGACAGCTATGTGGGATTTCTCCACCGGGATCGTCCCGGGCGGCAATCCCTGGCGCTGGATTTGATGGAGGAGCTTCGCCCCTGTATGGCAGACCGCTTTGTGCTGACCCTGGTGAACAACCGGGTGATGAAGCCGGAGGATTTTCAGATGCAGGACAGCGGTGCCGTGCTGCTGACCGACGAAGGACGCAAGAAATTTCTGAAAGCATGGCAGGAGCGGAAGCGGGATACCCTGACCCATCCCTATCTGGGGGAGAAAATGAGCTGGGGCATGATTCCCTATGTGCAGGCGCTGCTGCTGGCACGGTATATTCGGGGCGACATGGACGATTACCCACCTTTTTTATGGAAGTGATATGATGTTGGTTCTCATCACCTATGACGTAAACACCGAGGATGCCGCCGGAAAAAGGCGACTGCGGCAAATTGCGAAAAAATGCGTGGACTATGGGCAGCGGGTGCAGAACTCCGTATTCGAGTGTCTGCTGGATGCCGGGCAATGCAGAAGTCTGCAAGCAAAGCTGCTGTCCATCATGGACGCAGAAAAGGACTCGCTGCGGTTTTACTATCTGGGCAACCAGTATGAAAAGAAGGTGGAGCATTTTGGCTGCAAGAGCAGCTATATGCCGGAGGACGCCTTGATTCTCTGAGTGCGAAGCCATAGTAAACAGAAAATGCCGGGAGGTTCGCACCCAGATTTCCATCAAAAAACCTGTCTCGCAGCGCTGCCGCTTGACGGGAATCCCTGCGTTCCTCCCGCAAAAAAGCAAATATTCTACCTCTTTGCCAAAGATGCACCTTAAAATTTGTGTATCTTTGCGGTCGCTCCCCACACGGGGAGCGTGGATTGAAATGGAACCTGTGTATAACTTTGTGTGGAAAGTCCTGTCGCTCCCCACACGGGGAGCGTGGATTGAAATTGAGCCTGGTTCTGATATTTATCTTGAGCGCAAGCGTCGCTCCCCACACGGGGAGCGTGGATTGAAATCTAAGAAGTCCGCGTCTGATGCCACAAAAGTTGGGTCGCTCCCCACACGGGGAGCGTGGATTGAAATGTTTTTTTCAACTTTTTATAACTGGTGTTTAGGGTCGCTCCCCACACGGGGAGCGTGGATTGAAATAGCAGCATGATGATTTTTCGGCCGCGTCTGTTTGTCGCTCCCCACACGGGGAGCGTGGATTGAAATCTGTCGGCGGTAACCTTGCGCAGCAGCCTATGCAGTCGCTCCCCACACGGGGAGCGTGGATTGAAATTGAGGACAAGGGCAATATTGACCGTGTTCTTGCTGTCGCTCCCCACACGGGGAGCGTGGATTGAAATTGCAAAGTCTACTTCTAATCACTCCGGCGGTTACGTCGCTCCCCACACGGGGAGCGTGGATTGAAATCGAACCCGGCTCCGACATTTACGTTGTGCGTAAGTCGCTCCCCACACGGGGAGCGTGGATTGAAATGGTAGACCTTCGGGCGGGTACTCATACTCAAGCAGTCGCTCCCCACACGGGGAGCGTGGATTGAAATGCCCTGGTACACCCCATAACCATTTTACTACCTCGTCGCTCCCCACACGGGGAGCGTGGATTGAAATCGGCCATACGACATCTTTTAACGCCGGTGACCTTATCGTCGCTCCCCACACGGGGAGCGTGGATTGAAATATAGTACATCTGGGTTACAACTGCCAGCCGGAGGTC
>URPI01000024.1 GCA_900549705.1 uncultured Eubacteriales bacterium | reverse complement strand
ATTGTTAATCTTTTTGTAGTAATCATGATTCTCCAAAAAGCCCGTTCCAGCTCATCAAATCGAAAGTTGTCATTTCAGCAAATATTTTTCAAGTCCTAGCTGAATCAAATACAGGGCAAGGATATGTGCCGGATAAAAAACATAGAAGAAGTATTTTAGCTTCAGTTTACCACGCTTGCCGTTGTATAGCAAAATAAGTAAGCAGGCAAGAAGCGTACATAAAGGCGGTTGATTCCCCGTTGCCCCCATGTAAGCCAAAAGGAACAGCAGCACTTGATAGATTCGGTGATTACGGCAAATATAAAAGGCTGATATGAATAAGATTCCCTGCATACCGTAGTCACAACGGATTCCTTCCGCAATGCCGGAAAAAAGTACTACACTGAGAACTTGCAAGACTGCTGATTTTATTTTATCCACTGGCAGGTCTGATTTACACGAAAACCTTTCAAGGCATACCAGTGTCAATAAGCCTAAAAACAAGGTGAAAAATACATTTTGATACTTTGGGTAAAACGGAAATGTACCTTCCATTCGCGAAAAAAAACTAAAGAAAACTATGTCAAAAGGAATTTCCGAAATAAGGGCAAATGCAAGCATCAACCCAATATAGCGTTTTTTACTTCTTGTGTGTTGGAACCCTTCTGCCAGCAAAAAACAGAATAGCGGAAAAGCAATCGTCCCAATACTTTGCAAATCAAACCGTATGAAATAATCTATCTCTCGGAATCTCTCCAACGACATTTGCCCGTTATCTACCATAGGCCACCAGTAGTTTGATTGCAGCCATTGCAGCACAGTTTTAGATAGATGGTCAATAAGCATTGTCAGTATAGCAATAACCTTTAACGAATTTCCCGTGAGAAATTGAATGCGATTTATTTTCCTATCAATGCTCATCATGCAACCTCCTACCAACTTTCAATTCTACGATTTTTCATATGACATTACATGGGATATGTTAAATATCAGTTTTGCTGTTACCCCTACAGCTTCCGATTTATCTCTCTCATGTGATAATGCGAGCGTATCAAAAAAGCGTTAAAAAGTCAAGCTTGCAGAAGAAAGGGGCTTCTGTAAAAATCATGCAACAGCCCCTTTTTAGAAAATCCTCACGAGCTTAAAGCGATTGCCATCCGGCATTATTCTTTCGTCCAAAAGAACAATGTATTGCTGTATTTAAGAACAAGATACAGCGTGCTATCGGGGCTTTCTCTAAAGTCGTACAGCGGGAGCGAAACGTTGCCGCCATCGTTTGACAGCAGCACATCCGCCACATAGCGACCAGTATCTCCGTCAGGCTGCCATCTGCCTTCCCCTTTGTAACCGCCAAGTGTGAACTCGATGACTCCGTCAGGCTTCAAAAGAAGCGTACTGGGGCTGTTTGTTGGAGAACTTCCAATGATTGCCTGAAGTTCAATTCCATTGTTTGACTGGACTGTATAGCTTTCATCGAGAATCCAGCTGCCGCTCAGGTCTAAAAATGCTGTATCGGTTCCATTATTTTCCAGGTTTTCTATGGTATGCTGCATCATTTCACCGCTATCTTTGTTGCCTGCCTGTACAGCACTTGTAGACGGTTCTTCCCTTTTCATCCCATTCGTAAAGAAGCAAACAACCAGTATGATACATATGATACAAATGATTCCTTCTACAGCAATCATCCACCACGCAGTTTTCTTTTTTTCCTTATAATTTAACATAGGTCTACCTCCTTTTTTCACCAAACGCCATCAACACATCGATGCTCTCTTGCAGGCAAAATTCCAAATGATTGCTTTGATGCGATAACATGAACATAACAGAAAAATGTGAAAAAAATTATGCTCACGGAAGGAATGGACTGCTATAAAAATCTTGCAGCAGCCCCTTTTGAAAAGCTTCACGAGCTGGAATTTAGGTGTAACTAAAGTCTTATCTTATATACCCCTTTCTTCGAGCATAATCTCCAATTATAAAAGCAACTGCTATAATCAACAAAATAAATATAGATAATATATCCCAAATATCAATTTCCGCCTCGCCAATCATTCTTGATAATATACTATTTATCAAAAGTGTAAATGGAATAGCAAACAAGAATGTGATTCCTGTTGCCAAAAACTTTCGTTCTTTAAGTCGATAATATAAAGCATAAATTATCCAAAGAAATGCAAGTGCGATAATCGACATAATCGCACCTATGCTGAACACCTCATTCACTTTTATCAAAACACTTAATATGTACATAAATGGTACTATAATGATACTAATAGCAATCATCGCCACCAGCACTCCCCTTTTTCCCAACAATATAACCGGAAACGATGTGATCCATGTAACCAATATAGAACTAAGCACAATTAATGACCATGTCAATGTTCCCGAAATGGTAATATCACATATGCAACATACCATAATGCCAATTATCATAGCGATTGTGTATATTGTTGATATTATTGCATTCTTGTTCATATTGTTCTCATCTTTTCTTTTTAATTCAATGAGATTTTCATTGACCTTCTCATCATAATTATTTATTTCTATTCTCTCCCCACTCAACAATTCGTTAACCGTAACACCTAAAATATTGCAAAGTTCCAACATGATAGATGAATCAGGCATACATTTTCCTGTCTCCCATTTGGAAACAGCTCTGTCAGTAATATTTAACTTTTCTGCTAATTGCGCTTGTGTCAAACCTTTTTCTTTTCTACAACCAGCAATAAACTTTCCTGTGTCAATTTGATTCATGAAAATATGCCTCCTTTTATGATGTATTCTACAATTTTTATCAATTTTTGTACACGAACCGTAAGTAGAATTATCAAACTCAACCTTTAGTTGGGAGAAGCATTGTGTTTGACAACTCCCGATTTATCAATCTAATACCACCATACAAGCGTATCAAGAAATTATAAAAATGTCAACCATATGAAAAGAAGCACCCGGAAAGTTCTGTCCGGGTGCTTCTTCATGGAGATTTTTTAGTTCTGTTCCTGGTCGCCCTGGAAATGGATGCTGACTCCGTTGACCTCTACATCCTCGTCGGCGTTAATCATGATGTACTTCACGCCGCCAATCATTCTGGTTTCCACCAAATCCGTGCGGGTGGGGTCAATTTTGATGGCAATATCCGGGGTGTGAATCTCAAAATGCTTGCTGTCGATGATGTTCTTGGGATGCAGCTCCGCTTCAAAGCCGAATGCCTCGTCATACTGGACGCTGAAGGTGGAAACACCGGTTTCGGACACACCGCAGGAGGTCAGCACATCCTTAATCACCTGCTTGTCGATGAGCAGCGGGTCGGGCACCTTGCTCTCTTTGTGCAGCTCCATCCGCTCACACAGCTGCTCGTGGATGGTCTGCACCACATCCATGCTGCACTCCTCCCCCAAAGAGGTGGTGAGCAGCGCCTCGAAGCACTTCTTCTGCTCGGCGGCGGGCTTGGGCACCGGGGTATTGAACACCGCTTCAATCAGGGCATCCTGGTTCTCCTTGGTGTTGCGGCTATAGTAGAGGGCATTATAGATATTGGTGGAGCGGTTGTCAAAGGCGGGAAACAGGAAACCAAACTCCGGTGCCGCCACCGGCTGGCTCATGGCACCGTCGTGAAACACCTGATCTTCCGGCACATAATGCAAATTTGGCTTGGTCTGCTTCACCGGGCAGACGGCGCAGAGAAGATAGGTGTAGCTCTCGTCGGAGGAGTCGTTCTGCTGGAAGTCATCCTTGCTCTTAAAGGGCACATCATAGGTATCACAGCCCAACAGAATCAGGTAGTTCCCCTCCAGCACGATGGACTCAATCATCTTCTGGTACAGCTGCTCCCGCAGCTCGTCATCCTGGAGCTTGCATTCCCGCAGGTCCATGAGCAGCTTATGCTCCGGGCTGCCAGATACCTGGCTGGTCTGGAAGGTCAGGTCAATCAGGTTCTTGCCCACCGAGCCGGAGAGCACCTTCCGCAAAATGCCAAAATACCGATCCGACTCGTTTTCGGACATGATGCCGGTGCTGGCACGGTACTGGGCAATAATCTCCTTGTTGTCATTGACATAGCAGCCATAGATGGCAGTCATGTTGCTGCGATCCCGACGCATATGGCGGCGAATTTCGCCAACTTCCTTTTCGTTCATGTGTAGTCCTCGCTTTCCTTGGAAATGCCAGGACATTATAGCACAGTCGTTGGAGAAAATCCAGGAAAATTTGGGAAGGGGCACGCAGATGTCCGTGCCCCTCCCATTTTGGATAGTTTACTTGTCCTTTGGCATATCCTCGATTGGCGCTCGCTCCAAGGGAATCTCACGGTACGTGTGCAAAATAGACTCCGCTTCCTCCCGGCTGAGGGTCTTATCAATATGGATGCCGCTGAGGCTCAAGCCCCAATCATCGTTGGCAATGTCATAGACCACCCGGTTCTGCTCCACCAGCGTTCCCTGCTCCACGGTGTAGAAGCAGTAGAGCTTGTAAGCCTGCCCCACTTCCTCATAGGTTTTCAAAGCATTGTTTTCGCAGAGGGTGACCGTCCCCTGGATGCCGAAGGCCTTCTCTCCCTGGGTAAGCACCGGGGCGGTTTTTCCGTCCTTCATGGTGTAAAGGGAGGGATTGTCATATTGATCCCAGAAGAAGCACTCCTCTACCCCATCGCCATCCAAATCCACCAGGGCGTATTCCTTCACCGCCCCCAGAACCTTCCGCAGCTTCCCGTAGCCGTCCTGGGCAAACGGGTCATCCGCATCCAAAAGGGCATCATAGGCGGCATCCTCCTCTTGAAGCAGGGGCAGCACCGCATCCATATCCGGCGTTTTGGTCTGGATGGAGAAATCAATATGCTCCGCCAGCCACTCAATATCCTGGTTGGACATTTCTTCCCTGGGGCCATCTCCGTTATTTAAGTAGTAGGCCGGAGGGAAGATTGCATACAAAAACGCATCCTCCCGGTCACAGATGAGATAGATATTGTCATTTGCCGGCTGAACCGGGTCGCTGGAAACCACAATCAAAATGGTCTTTCCGTCACTTCTGGTGTAGTTCCATTCCCTTGTGGTTGCCCCGTTGATCAGACTGACAATTCTGTTTCCCATAAAGCCTTTTTTATTGCAACGCAAAACCAAACTGGTAGGATGCTGCCAGGTAAAGGCGGAGTCTGTTACATGAAAATCTGTATGGATGTAATAGCTGCCAGATTCAAAAAAGGTACAGCCACGAAGTTCAAAGGTATCATCGGTACCGGAAATCACCGGCTCCCGGATGCCCAGGGCATCCCAGCCCAACTTCCAATCGTAGTGATAAGCCTGGCCCTTTTTGCCCATGAGCTTTAAGCCGTACTTTTGGGAAATCTCATAGAGCTTCTCCACCATTTCCTGGGAATAGACATTATAAGCCGCATATTCCTCCGGAGCCTGGAATTTACCGCCAGAGGCAACATAAATGGAATTGTCCGGGTCATAGCGTTTACAAAAATCGTACCATTCCTTGGCAGCCAGTTGCTCCGGTGTTCCCTGTAGCCCCTGGAGGGACAGGACTGTTTTCGTTACCTCCATCGCCTCGTGGCGCTGTCCGTCAGCGTCAATCCAGGCGGGGGATGTGGTTTCGTATTCATCCAGCTTTAATTGCTTTGTAGTCAGAGCCATAACGGCGCAGCCCATAAAAATCGCCATGGCAGTAACGATGGCTGCTATCAGCATTGTTTTTTTGTAATTCATGGTTCGTTTCCTTTCCGCAGGCCGATGACCGGATACGGACAGGATTTTTTCAAGCATGGCATCCTTTTCCCCTTGGGTCAGCGTAATGGAATCAAATGCCTGATGAATGTTCTGTTTCTTCATTCCAAATCACCGCCTAACATCAGTTTCAGTTGTTTTCGGGCACGGGCAAGCCGAGTTCGGACCGTGGGCTGAAGGCAATGGAGGGCTTTTGCAATCTCCCCGGTGGTATAGCCCTCGTAGTAATAGAGGTACACCACTGTTTTGTAATCCATGGGCAGGCGGAGAATGGCCTCCAACACGGGGTTTTCCCCCGGGGGCGATTCCGCTGCCAGTTCTGTGTGCTGCTCCAAGTCCTCCTCCTGTCTGTAAAGCCGCTTGAGCTGGTCTTTACAGAGATTGGAAGCCGTTACGATGAGCCAGGCTTTTTCATGCCGTTGGTTTTCAAAGGCTTTCCCAGAGGCAATCAGCCGCAGGAAGGTCTCCTGGGTCATATCCTCCGCCTCCGGCTTGTTCCTCATAAAGGAATAACAGACACGGTAGACCGTATCCACATTTCTTCCGTAGATTTCCGTGATTTCTCTGTCCGCGCGCAACAAAGAAGTCATGGCTCCCACCTCCTTTCACCATGAATACGACTGAGAAACGGGATTTGTTTCATCCAAACCAAAAAAGAACCTGCCGCCTTTGGATTTTTCCGGAAGGGGCAGGTTCTGATTCTTTTTTCAGTGCCGTGGAAGCATCAGTCCCAGAGGCAGTTCCAATTCTTGATAAAATACTCGATGCCGGAGTACACCGTGGTCACCACGATGACGGCGGAGACGACAAGCCCCACCATGGTGTTTTCGGGCAGCAGCATCCACAGGATCAGACCAATCATGGTGCTGGCGGTTTTCACCTTGCCGCTCCAGGCGGCGGCAATGACACGCCCCTTGGGCGCTGCCACCAGGCGCAGGCCGGTGACGGCAAATTCCCGGGTCAGCACCAGCATCAGCGCCCAGGCAGGAAAGCGCCCCCACTCACAAAACATGGTCATCACCGCAATGGTCAGCAGCTTATCCGCCAGGGGGTCCAGGAATTTTCCGAAATCGCTGACCTGGTTGCACTTGCGGGCAATCTGGCCGTCGATAAAATCCGTCACGCTAGCGATGACAAACAGCCCCAGGGCAACCCACATCCACAGCCCGGACACGCCCTTGCTCAGATACATGGCAATCATCACCAGGGGAATCATAAACACCCGCACCAGGGTGATTTTGCTTGCTGTTGTCATTCCCCTGCCTCCTCGGCAACATAGCCGGTCAGGTCGCCGTCCTGGGTGCCGTCCATGGTTACCTGCACGAACTCACCCTCGTGGAGCGGCTCCTGGGCTGCAATCCAAACCCGCCCGTCAATTTCCGGAGAGTCGGCAAAGGTACGACCGAAGAACTGCTCAAATTCCTCGTCATAGCCATCCACCAGCACTTCCATTGTTTTGCCCATGACGGAGGCATTGTATTCATCCATGATTTCGGACTGAATCATCTCCACCTTCTGCGCCCGTGCCATGGCGGTGTCGGCATCCACGTGCTCCATGGCGGCAGCCTTGGTACCCTCCTCCGGGGAGAAGGGGAACGCACCCACCCGCTCCATGCGGGTTTCCCGCAGGAACTGGCACAGCTCCTCAAATTCTTTCTCACCCTCGCCGGGCAGACCGGTAATCAGGCTGGTGCGAATGACCAGACCGGGGATATTATCCCGCAGCTTTTGCAGCAGCGCCCGCAGGAACGTGCCATTGCCGCGGCGGTTCATCAGCTTCAGAATCTTGTCGTTGCAGTGCTGGATGGGAATGTCCAGGTATTTGACAATCTTCGGCTCCTGCGCCATCACCCGGATGAATTCATCGTCAATTTCATCGGGGTAGACATAATGCACCCGCACCCAATGCAGCCCCTCAATCTGGCACAGCCGGTGCAGCAGCTCCGGCAGCAGCCGGGTATGTTCCGGGAAATCCGTGCCATAGCGGCTGGTGTCCTGGGCAACCACAATCAGCTCTTTCACGCCGGCATCGGCAAGCTGCTGCGCCTCGGCCAGCACATCCTCCATCCGCCGGGAGCGGTACTTGCCCCGCAGGGAGGGAATCACGCAATAGGCGCACTTGTTGTCGCATCCTTCGGCAATCTTGATGTAAGCATAGTGCTTGGGGGTGGTGAGAATGCGCCGGGACTCCACCTCCGGGGTATCGATGCTGCCGAAATTGCAAACCGGCCTGTCTTCCAGCAGCTTTTCAATGGCGGGGACAATCTCTGCGTAGCTGCCCGTGCCCAGCAGACCGTCCACCTCCGGCATTTCCTTTGTAATCTCTCCCTGATAGCGCTGGGAGAGGCAGCCGGTAACCAAAATCTTGCCAATCTTGCCCTCGGCTTTCATGGCACCGGCCATGAGAATGTTGTCAATTGCCTCCGACTTTGCAGAGTCGATAAATCCACAGGTGTTGATAACCACCACGTCGCAGCCGGGAAGCTCACTGCTGACCGTATGGCCAGCCTCCTTTACCCGGAACATCATCCGCTCACAGTCCACCTGATTTTTTGCACAGCCAAGAGAAATAAAACCAATTACAGCCATTTTTACTCGTCCTCCGGAAAGTCATCGGAATCCAATGATAGATTATTCAGTGCCTGGCGGATGGCTCCATAGCTGTGTCCCCGCCGAAGCAGCGCATTCACCGCCCGCTTGACTGCTTGGGTGTCGCCGGGGTCGGTGACCTTTGCCCGCAGAAATGCGGTGATTTTTTCATTTTGTGTGGGATAGTCTGCCAGGGCATCCTCCCAAAAGGCTTTGGGAATCCGCTTTTCATACAATGCCTGTTTTGCCCGCGCCAGACCATACCCCTTTGCAATGCAGGAGTGGACAATCTGCTCCGCTGTTTTTGCGTCGTCCAGCAGATGCAGGTCTTCCAGCCATTGCACCGCCTGCTTTGCATCGGCGGGCTGCTCCCCTTTCTGCACCAGGCGGCTTTCCAAATCCCCTTTGGAAACGCCGGTGGCCGAAATAATGCGTACCGCCCGCATTTTGGCGGACAGCTGCCGGGCACTGCGCAGCAGCGCCTCATACTGCCCATCGGCAAACTCCATGCCGGCATAAAGCCCGAAGTCCTCCACCGTCTGCCGGTACAGGCGCAAAACCGTGCCGTCATCCAGCTGGACGGTGTAGCGCCCTGCCCTGTCCGGCGCGTTTTTCAGCCGCTCAATCCTCATCGGGGAAATCATCGGCGTTGATGGAAACCGGGCGCTCGGCCATCTTGGCCGGTGCCTTTGGCGCGCCGCCGCAAACCTTCCACAGATTCTCCCGCACCTCTGCCTCTACCTTGTCTGCAATTTCCGGGTTGGAAATCAAATAGCTCTTCACGCTGTCCTTACCCTGGCCAATACGCTCCTCGCCCATGCTGAACCAGCTGCCGCTTTTCTGAATGATGTCCAGCTGAACCGCCAGGTCAATGAGTTCACCCCATTTGGAAATACCCTGGCCGTACATGATGTCAAACACCGCTTCCCGGAAGGGGGGCGCCACCTTGTTCTTGACCACCTTGACCCGGGTCTTGTTGCCCACCACGTTGCCGTCCTCTTTGATCTGCTCCACCCGGCGCACATCCAGCCGGACGGAAGCATAGAACTTGAGGGCGTTGCCGCCGGTGGTGGTTTCGGGATTGCCGTACATCACGCCAATCTTCATGCGCAGCTGGTTGATGAAAATAACCACACAGTTGGTTTTGGAAATGGTGCCGGCCAGCTTCCGCAGTGCCTGGGACATCAGCCGCGCCTGAAGACCCACAAAGGTATCGCCCATTTCGCCCTCGATTTCCTGCTTGGGCACCAGCGCAGCCACCGAGTCCACAACCACCGCATCCACAGCGCCGGATCGCACCAGTGCATCTGTGATTTCCAATGCCTGCTCGCCGGTGTCCGGCTGGGAGACCAGCAGATTATCGGTGTCCACCCCCAGGGCGGCGGCATATACCGGGTCGAGGGCGTGCTCGGCATCCACAAACGCCACTTCACCGCCCCGCTTCTGGGCTTCTGCCAGAATGTGGAGCGCCAGGGTGGTCTTGCCGGAGGATTCCGGTCCGTAAATCTCAATGATTCTGCCCTTGGGCACGCCGCCGATGCCCAAAGCGGCATCCAGCGCCAGGGAGCCGGTGGGAATGGCTTCTACATTCATTTCCGGGCGGTCGCCCAGGCGCATCACCGCGCCCTTTCCAAAATTTTTGTCAATCTGCGCCAGCGCCGTTTGCAGCGCCTTTTTCTTATCCGAGGCCGGCGTAGGAGATTCATAGGTTGTCTTCTTTGTTGCCATTTTTTCTTATCCTTTCCCGCTGTACTGTGCCAGCACAGCCCGTTCTCTGTCGTTATAATCCATCTTGCGTTCCAAAACGGTATAGTCGTTTTCTTCCAGCAGGCGGCACACCGCGTCCCCCTGCCCCATGCCGAACTCAAAGCACACGCATCCGCCGGGCTTGAGCGCCGGGGTGAAGTTTGCAAGAATGGCGCGGTAAAAATCCAGCCCATCCTCACCGCCGTACAGCGCCAGATGCGGCTCGAACGCATCCACGCTGCGGGGCAGCTGCTTCATCTCCTCCCTGGTGATATAGGGAGGGTTCGACACAATCATATCAAATTTCCCCAGGAAATTCGGCGCTTTTTTTCGGGCATCCACCTGAAAAATGCTCATTCTGCCTCCCAGCTTGTTCTGGGCAATGTTCTTTTTGGCAACAGCCAGGGCTTCCTTGGAAATGTCTGCCAGGGTAACCCGGGCATCCTTCACCCGGCTGGCAACGGCAAGGCCGATGCAGCCGGAGCCGCAGCACAAATCAAGGATTCGGGGATCCTTCTCCAAAAACAGCGTCCGGTTGATGGCAAGCTCCGCCACGGCACAGGTATCGTCCCGGGGAATCAGCACATCCGGGCTGACAAACAGCTTCAGCCCGTAGAACTCCCACTCTCCCAGGATATACGCCAGCGGCTCATCGTTCAGCAGACGGCGCACGCCGTCTTCCACCTTGGACACCACCGCCGGATCTGCGCCGTATTCCAGGGCAGAAAGCATCTGCTCCGGGGTCTGGCCGGAGAAGGTGCAGATAAGGTCGCGGGCAATCAGGCTGGCGGTCTGCTGCGTCTCAATCTGGCTCAGGGCATTTCTGGTTCTGTTGTAAAGTTCCCGGTGGGTCATTACCACAGGTCACTCCCTTCCACTTCCGGAAGCACCGCCTTCACGGCGGCAATGCCCACTTCAATCATGCTGTCATCCGGCTCGTTGGTCGTGAAATGCTGCATCCACATACCGGGAGCAGTAATGATTTTGGTAAACCAATTATCATGCCGGCCTGCCCAGCGGTTGATTTCATAGGTAACACCCACCACCAAAGGCAGCAGCAGCAGCTTAAAGGCAATCATAATAAACCGATACAGGCCGGTGCCCCGCATCTGCTCCAGCTGGGGGCAGATGGAAAGCAGCAGACTGGATGCAATGGAGAAAATCAAAATGGAAATCACCATCACCACCAGCAGGAAGCTGGTGCCGCACCGGGGATGCAGCCGGGTCTGAGCCCGCACGTTTTCCACGGTCAGCGGCAGCCCCGCCTCATAGCAGCGGATGGTTTTATGCTCCGCGCCGTGATAGCTGAACACCCGGCGCATCTCGCCCATACGGGACATGAGGAACATATACACCATGAAAATGGCCATACGGATAACGCCTTCGATGAGGTTCAGTCCCAGATTGCTGTGAATCACACCATCCAGGAAGCCGGAAATCACCATGGGCAGCAGGAAGAACAGCACAACGGAAAGGCCAACACCCATCACCATGGCAATGCCTACAATGGCCTTCTGGAACAGCTGGTTTCCCAGCACCTTTTCCAGCCATTTGTCAAATTTTGACGGTTCCTCCTGCATCTCCTCGGGAGCCAAATCCGCCGAGCGCATCAGCGCCTTCACGCCCACCGCCTGAGAGTCAAAGAAATTGACCACGCCCCGGATAAAGGGCCAGCGCTTCACGGATTTCTGGGGTGGAAGTTTGCGGCGGTGTATTTCGGTTTTCAGTCCCGTGGAGGTTCTGACCACAATGGCATCCTTTTCCGGCCCACGCATCATGATTCCCTCAATCAGCGCCTGGCCGCCAATCATGGTCTTGAATTTTTCCTTTGCAGGTTTTTGTGTTTCTGCCATAATAATTCCTTTCTTTGTCTGCGCCTTTGACTTAAACTGTAGGGGCGGATCGCATCCGCCCGAACCCCCAGATTTTCGATAGCACCTGGATGAACGCACAACCCACTGTAGGGATCGACTCGTAGTCAACCCGGCACAGAGCACCCCGAAAGGGGATGCTTTGTACCACGGGCGGATGCTATCCGCCCCTACAATCCATGCGGGGAGCTGACACGATTCAACAAACGGCTCAGTTGCGTCAGCTTCCGGCATCTCGCCCCCTGCATTGGGGTGTTTCTACTGGGAAACGGGCAGCGCAATGGTCACCAGTGTGCCGCCGCCAGGTGCATTTTCAAGGGTCAGGCTGCCGTTGTGCAGCTGCATGATTTCCTCGCACACCGCAAGGCCAATGCCCGTACCACGCGCCTTGGAGCTGCCCTTATAAAATTTCTTTTTCACCAGTCCCAGCTCATCCTCCGGGATGCCGGGGCCGAAGTCACGGATGCGCACCACCACCTGGTCATTTTCGCAGGCAATGCTGGCCTCAATCCGCTTGCCATCCCTGCCGTGCTTGGCAGCATTGTCCAGCACGTTCAAAAATACCTGCCGCAGCCGCTGGCCGTCACAGGGAATTTCAGGAATATCGGCATCGTTTTCCAGATACTCCAGAGTGATTCCGTCCTGGGCAAGACGACTGGAATACATATACACAGTATCCTCAAATTCGCTGCGGATGTCTGTCATTTCCACATTCAGTGTCATTCTGCCATCCTGCATCCGGGTGAAGTCCAGCAACTCCGTGACCATGCCGGTCAGGCGCTTTGCTTCGCTGGAAATAATCTTCATGCCCTGGCGCGTCTCGTCACTCATGTTGTCATCCGCCAGCAGCGTCTCGCTCCAGCCGTTGATGACCGTCAGAGGGGTGCGCAGCTCGTGGGACAGCTGGGAGATAAATTCCCCCTGCATTTTTTCATTCTGGCTAATTTTGGTGGACATCTCGTTGATGGTGTCCGCCAGCTCCCGAATTTCATCGTCATACTTGGTTTGAATCTGAACACCGTAGCTGCCGTTGGCAATTCGCTTTGCTTTCTCGGTAATCTCCGCCACAGGCACCATGATGGACTTCATGAAGAAGCTGCCGCTGAGCAGCACCACCATCATGAACACAAACAGCACCGTCATGGAAACACAGGCCACATAAAAAATCTGCTGGTTGACCACCCGGGTGGAGGTAATAAAGCGGAACGCTCCCACCACTTCGCCGCTGGTGTAAATGAGCGGGCTGGAAATGGCGATGATGTGTTCATCCGTAATGGGGTCGATGCCCACAAAAGACTCCGCCGTGCGGGAGCTCAGCGCCTTGGCAATCTCCGGGGTCACCGGAGATTCGTTGCCCCACAGGCCATAGGAGCTGGCCACCAGAGTACCGGATTTGTCCAGGAACTGCAACTCGATGATGTCCCGCGCCTCATAGCTGCGGGCATAGGCGATGCAGGCCTGATAGTAGTCCGAAAAATCCTGATAGAAATTGTCGGAAAAGAAATCACAGGAGGATTTGGCTCTGTTGCGCAGGTCTGCCTGCATATTGGAATAATAATACGCCGCATAAGAAGCCGTGACCGCCGAGACGCACACCAGCCCCAGGGCAAAAATCACACCGAAGGTATTGACCAGCCAACGGTGCTGCAAGCCATGATGCTTTTTCTTCTTCTCACTCATTCCGCCTTATGCGCCCCATTTATAGCCGAGACCCCAAACCGTGGTGATATAGGTGGGGTTTGCGGTATCGTCTTCAATCTTAATCCGCAGACGGCGAATGTTTACGTCCACGATTTTTAGTTCTCCCTCGTAATCTCTGCCCCAAACCGCTGCCAGAATATCCTCGCGGGACAGCGCCCGGCCGGGGTTCTGCATAAACAGCTTTAAGATGGCATACTCCACCTGGGTCAAGCGAATGCGATTGCCGGATTTTTCCAGGGTGTGGTTGCGGGTATTCATCACAAAGGGACCCTGGGTCAGCAGCTCGGAGCTGACCACACTGTCACCGCCGATGCGGCGGAACAGGGCATCAATCCGTGCCGTCAGCTCTGCCGGAGAAAAGGGCTTGGTCACATAGTCGTCTGCGCCGGTCATCAGACCGGTGACCTTGTCCATCTCCTGAGTTCTGGCGGTGAGCATGATGATGCCAATCTGCTTGCTGGTGGCACGAATGCGGCGGCAGACCTCAAAGCCGTCCATATCAGGCAGCATAATGTCCAGGATGGCAACGCCGATATCGGGGTTTTCCGCCAGACGATCCAACGCCTCTTGCCCCGTACCTGCCTCGATGGCATCATAACCGGCACGCTTCAGGTTGATGACCACGAAGCTGCGGATGTTCACTTCATCTTCCAGTATCAAAACTTTTTTCATAGTCCACCTCTTATGATTCCGTTGCTCTCCAACCCTGGCGGATTAAATGGAAATTGGATTGAAGATAATTTTCTGTCACACCGTAAATGGCCGAGCCGGATTCCAGCTTTGCCGAAAAAACCACGTCCTCCCCCCGGTGCAGGGCGAAGCGATTCTGCACGGCAGCCTGGGAATCCCGATCCTTTCCGGTGAACGCAAATATGGTAAAGACCGGCACCGCTGAGCCATAGTTATTATTCCACATATAAAACGTATAGGTGCTTCCGTTTTTCTCCACGGCAATCCGATCCACCCAGCTCTCATTGATGCGGATATACCAGCCGTCGTCAAAATTGTGGAAGGTATACAGCCTTGTTTCAGCACCCGCATCCGCATCCACCGCAAACCAGCGAATCAGATTCTGCTCTGTGGTGTTGTAGGTCATGGCAGCCAGGCTGGGCAGCTCCAGCACGCCGTCGCCGTCTAAATCCTCTGCGTACACCATGCAGTTATGAACCGGGCGCATGGTAATTTCCAGGTCGCCCATATGAGAAATGTTCGTAAAGATTCCGTCCCGCAGGGACAGGATATCCGTCACCACAGTGTTGTCAATAAAAGCGCTGGACACATACACCGCCGGCTTCCCGCCGGAAAGCTTGCTGAGTGTCATGCGCCGGATGTACTCCGGCGGGACAGAAAGCCGCGCCTCCGCAGAGCCTGACATATGCCCATCACTGAAGGAATACAGCCGGACGGCGGCATTGCTGAACTCAGAATCGCCGTTTTGAATGACCATCAACTCACTGCGGCCATCGCCATTCAAATCGCACACCAAAAGCTTTTCATACACCATGCTTTTGATTTTTTCCGCCTGTCCCGATGCAAACGAATAAATCGACACCGTGCGAGTAACTTTCTCATTGAGCTGTGTCCCCACAATCAGCTCACTGCCGGGGGAATCGTCCACACTGGCATACTGCACCTGCTCAAAAGAGGAGCCCTTGCAGTCAATGGTCTCCAGCAAGCCATAGTGGCTGTCCTCAAGCTGGCCGAACACCAGAATTTGCAGTTCCTCACCCTGGGTAGACTTGGTAAAAATCAGGTATTCTTCCTTGCCGTCACCGTTCAGGTCCGCCGTCTGCACCGACTCCTGGTTGGAACCGGACAGGGGCGCTGCGTACCCCCTGCCCTCCATGGAATTTTCGATGGAGGCGCGCAGATTGCTGTTTCGCTCTGACATCCGGGGCAGCGCATACATTTCGTCAATTGTCTTTGCGGCACAGCCGCTTATGCCCAGAATCAGCAGCACTGCCCCAACCGAGCAGAGCACTTTTTTTCTCATGCTACCAACTCCTTCTATCTGAATATTGTATCATATTTCTCCATAAAAGGCAACGTTCTCACGTTAAGAATTTTAGCGGCGGCACCCGTAGGGGCGGATCGCATCCGCCCGGGCGGCAGTGCCGCCGGACAATGCGCTGCGCGACGAATTGAGAACCGTTCTGTAGGGGACGACGAGTATGTCGACCCGGCACGCAAGCACCCCGAAAGGGGTGCTTTGTGCCACGGGCGGATTCTATCCGTCCCTACTTTAGGATGACATTCTCCTCGCCCAGCAACCGCTTCAATTCTCCAATCATGCTGCCGTGGAGCATACACCGGACACCCATCCGCTTGCGGGTGTCCGCAAAGAACACAATCACCTGGCCGTCTCCGGGGAACATATTCACGATTGCCTTTATTTTCCGAAACTCCCTGCAATCCTCATTGGGCAGCCGCAGGTACAGGGTGCTTCCCTGGGGGATTTTCTGCGCCGGCTGCTCCTCCCGCCGAGGGGCAGATTCCGTATAATCGGAGATAAGCCGCACCCGGTTGACAATCACCTGAGGCTCCTTGTCGTCCCGCAGGGAAAGTTTGCCCACCACCACCACGGGGGTATTCTCTTTCAGATACCCGCCATACTCATTGAGCACGCCTGAAAAGGCAATCATCTCAATGGAGGCAGTATCGTCCTCCATCGTCACATAGGCCATGGTGGAGTTGCTGCGGGTCAGCTTCGTTTTCACGGTCTGAATGATGCCTGCAATGCTCACAATCTGCTCGTCCCGGAACTGGGATTCCTCCGCCAGCAGCGCTCCAATTGGAACCACGCTGGTGTTTTTCAGCTTTTGGCGGTAGGCATCCATGGGGTGGCCGGAAATATAGATGCCGGTGGTCTCCTTCTCCATGGCCATCAGCTCCCCGCGAGGCAGCTCCGGCAGGTGGGGAATGGTAATGCTGACGGCGCTGGGGGTATCGGACAGCATGGAAAACAGCCCCATCTGCCCCTCCAGATTTTTCTTTCTGGTGGAGGAAACCGCATCCATCATACTCTCGTAAACGGCCAGCAGCTCACTGCGGTGGCAGCCAAAGCAGTCCATGGCACCGCACTTGATAAAGTTTTCCACCGCCCGCTTGTTCAGTTCCCCCTCCCCCATCCGTTCCAGAAAATCCTCCAGATTACGGAAGGGGCCGCCCTCGGTGCGCTTCGTCACCATGGTACGAATCAGGCCGTGACCCACGCTTTTCACCGCCCCCAGGCCAAAGCGGATGCAGTCTCCCTCCACGGAAAAATGGTCTTCCGAGTGATTGATGTCCGGCGGCAGTGTCTCGATGCCAATCTCCTTGCACTCGGCAATGTAACCCGCAATCTTCTCCGCAGAGTCCAGCACCGAGGTCATCAGCGCCGCCATATACTGCCGGGGGTAGTGACACTTGAGATAGGCCGTTTGGTAAGAAACAACGGCATAGCAAACGGCGTGCGCCTTATTGAACGCATAGTTTGCAAAGGCAACAATCTCATCATAGATGGACTGCCCCACCGCCTCCGGCACGCCCCGGGCAATGCAGCCGTCAATTTGCTGCTGGGGATCGCCATAGACAAAGGTCTTCCGCTCCGCCTCAATGACCTTCATTTTCTTTTTGGAGATGGCGCGGCGGATGTTATCCGCCTGTCCCATGGTATAGCCGCCCAGGGTGCGGAAAATCTCAATCACCTGCTCCTGATACACGATGCAGCCATAGGTAACCTTCAGAATGGGTTCCAGCAGCGGTGTCTTATAGACGACCTTTCGGGCATCCAGCTTATTGGCGATAAAAGTGGGAATGGATTCCATGGGGCCGGGACGGTACAGCGCCACGATGGCCGTAATGTCCTCGATGGAGCTGGCGCGCATACTCACGCACACGCCGGTCATACCCGCCGATTCCAGCTGGAACACGCCCTGGGTCTTGCCCTCGGCCAGCATGGCAAAGGTTTCTTTGTCATTGTCCGGGATATGGTCGATGGAAAAGCCGGGATTCTGCACCTGAATCTGCTGCTCTGCATCACGGATAACCGTCAGGTTCCGCAGACCCAGAAAGTCCATTTTTAAAAGTCCCAGCTCCTCAATGGTGGTCATGGTATACTGGGTCACCACAGTGTTGTCATTGGTGGACAGCGGAACATAGGTATACACCGGGTCAGCCGTAATCACCACACCGGCTGCATGGGTGGAAGTATTGCGGGGCATTCCTTCCAGGCTCATGGCCGTATCCAGCAGGGTGTGAATCCGATCATCGGTATCATACATTTCCTTGAGCTTGGGTACGGATTCCAGGGCATCCTTCAAGGTGATGTGGAGGGTAGTAGGCACCAGCTTTGCCACCACATCGGTTTCCGCGAAGCTGAAATTCAGCGCTCTGCCCACATCCCGGATGGCGCCTCTTGCCGCCATGGTGCCAAAGGTGGCAATCTGCGCCACATGATCAGTGCCATACTTCCGCATGACATACTCAATCACTTCCCCCCGGCGCTCCTGGCAGAAGTCGGTATCAAAGTCCGGCATACTCACCCGCTCGGGGTTCAGGAAGCGCTCGAAAATAAGGGCGTATTTCATGGGGTCCACTTCCGTGATGTGCATACAGTAGGCCGCAATGGAGGCAGCGCCGGAGCCTCTGCCCGGCCCCACGGGGATGCCCGTTGTTTTTGCATAGTGGATAAAATCCCACACAATAAGATAGTAATTTACATAGCCCATGCGGCTGATAACCCCGATTTCATATTCCAGCCGCTGCTTATATTCCTCCGGCTCATCGGGATAGCGCTCCCGGAAGCCGTCATAGCACAGCTTTCGGAAAAATTCTTCGTTGGTATAGCCCTCCGGCACCGGATAAGCAGGCAGATGGTATTCGTGGAACACAAAGTCCAGGTTGCACTGCTGGGCAATTTTCACTGTGTTGTCAAAGGCTTCCTCACAGCCGGGGAACAGGGCGCGCAGCTCCTCCTCGCTTTTGAGATAGAAGTCATCAGAGGAAAAGCGCATCCGGTTTTCGTCGTCCACCGTCTTTCCCGTCTGGATGCACAGCAGTACGTCCTGCATTTTGGCATCCTCCCGGCGCAGATAGTGGGCATCGTTGGTCACCACCAGCGGAAGCCCCGTCTCCCGCGCCAAACGCCCGATGCCCTGGTTCACCGCCAGCTGCTCCGGGATGCCGTGATTTTGAAGCTCCAGATAGAAATTTCCCTCCCCCATGATGTCCGCCATTTGCAGCGCATAGGCTTTGGCGGACGCATAGGATTCATTCATCAGTGCCTGGGGAATGGCACCGGCCAGACAGGCAGACAGCGCAATCAGTCCCTCATGCCGCTGCCGCAGCAAATCCAGGTCAATGCGGGGCTTGCCATAGAAGCCATGGAGGAATGCCTCTGACACCATGTAGCACAGGTTCTCATAGCCCTGGCGATTTTTGCACAGCAGCACCAGATGATAGGGGTCGTTGTCGATGCCATGCACCCGGTCGGCCATTTTCCGCCGGGCAACATACACCTCGCACCCGATGATGGGCTTGATGCCCGCCGCCTTTGCCGCCTTGTAAAAATCAATGCAGCCATACATCACGCCGTGGTCGGTGATGGCGATGCTGTCCTGCCCCAGTTCCTTCACCCGCTCCATCATGCGGTCAATGCGGCACGCACCATCCAGGAGACTATACTCCGTGTGGACATGCAAATGGACAAAGCTCATATGCTTCCCTCCTCTGCCAGCTCTACCAGCCGTTTCAGGCGGTGGCTCATGGCCGGTTTTGAAATCTGCGGCTCCACCAGGGAGGCCAGCTCCGCCAGCGAGGACTCCGGGTTCTCCTCCCGTACCAGTGCCGCCTGCTTGAGCTTGTCCGGCAAGGCATCAAACCGGTTCTGCTCCCGCAGCGTTCGGATGGCGTTCATCTGTTCCCGGGATGCCTCTACCACTTTTGTGATATTGGCATCGTCACAGTTGCACCGCCGGTTCACCTGGTTGTTCAGCTCGTGCTCCAGCCTTGCCTCAATGATGCCCATGGAGGCAACGGATGCCCCCAAAAATGTCAAGAAGTCCGAAATCTGCTCATTCTGCTTTAGGTAAATCACCTGTGTGCCGCTGCGGGTGGCCAGCTTGGGGGTAAAGCCCAGCGTTTCATGAATCAGGATGTAGCATTCCTTTGCCACACTGTGGTGAGAGGTTGCCAGCTCCAGATGATAGCCCTTGCCGGGGTCGGTCACGCTGCCCCCTGCCAGGAATGCCCCCCGCAGAAATGCCGTCCGGCAGCATGGTTCCTCCACCACCGGAAGGTTGACGTGCAGGGCGCAGGTCTGCTCCCGGTCAAAACCGAAGGCATTCATAATCGTCGCCAGCTTCTCGCCGGACTGAATCTGAAACACCTGCTTGCCGCTTTTCCCCTCGCCGGACTGGCTGTCAAAGCTCAGGCCAAAGGCTTTCTTAAACAGCCTTGGCAGCAGGACAGCAAGGTCGTCGCTTTCGGTGATAATTTTAATAGAGTCATTGCGGAAGCTGTTGCAAAACAGCAAAATTCCAAAGCATTCGGCCAGCGCACAGCAACCCGCCGTGGGGCATTTACACATCTCCGCTTTTGCCGCCGCAGAAAATGAGCGCATGGGGATTCTCCTCTCTGATATGGTTTCCGGGACAAACGCCACGGGAGTTACCAAATTCTAATCTCCGGTTCCAGGCGAATACCGGTCTGCCGGAATACCCGGTCGGATACCTGGGTCACCACCCGAAGCGCCGACCACTGAAAAAATCCTTATCAAACAAGCGTATCTCGTTA